>JBGTMK010000415.1:0-13105 GCA_041743605.1 Nostoc sp. | reverse complement strand
AATTGGCGACTTAACATTAATACCAGTATTTGAAGCTGCTGCTTTCTTAGAAACTGAAGGTATTGGGGTGAAGATAGTTTCTGTCATCAATCCTCGGCAATTGTACCGTAACGATGATACTGCGTGGGATACCTGTTCCCAAGCCGAAGGTGGTTTCTTAGATGATGCGAAATTTGCCGAATTATTTGATGGTGATGCGTTAATTGCTGTGACTGGTGGCGCTGCTGCGATGCTGGAACCGATTCTGTTGCGGAGTACAGCCAAGCGCGACACCTTTGCATGGAAGCGTGGAGAGACTACAGCTAGTGCTGGAGAGTTGATGGCGTTTAATGGATTGACTGCTGAAGCGTTGACGAAACGTGCGATCGCATTAGTGCATTAAATCTGGAATAGTTTCCACTTTTATCGCATTTATACGTATATAAACGCTGAAAATGGCGTTGAAATGCGTATATTTGCGTTTTTTTATTGAAGAGAACTTAGCAAGCAGGAAAAATGGGAGTAGATTTGCTGAAATCCTTTGACAAAAGCTGGTTTTGGAGTCACAAAAGCTGCTTTAGGAGTCGCAAAAGCTGCTTTAGGAGTCGCAAAAGTTAGTTTACGAGTCGCAAAAGCTAGTTTTGGAGTCGGAAAAGCTGCTTTAGGAGTCGCAAAAGTTAGTTTACGAGTCAGAAACTTAGTTTACAAGTCGCAAAACTTGATTTTAAGCTAGGACGAAGGGTGATATTTTTATCTGGAAGTGTGGGGAATGTGGAGACTTGGGAAAAGTGCGATCGGGTTAGTGCATTAAGTTGGATTTTGTAAGTAGAAAAGTCTGAAGTTTAACCTAATATACACGCAGATATATGCCCATAGATTAGCATTTTAAGGCGTATATTTACGGTTCTTTTTATCATTTTAATTTATTAGTATATATAAAAATTAATTAACAATGTAAATTGTATGCTTAATGAGACAGCTAAAAAGCTCGTGGATGAAATTACAAAAAACTTGGCAGCAAGCAAAGAATCTATATCTTCTTCTTTTGGAGAATTGTTAAGTTTATTAATTGATAAGCTACAGCTATCTCAAGACAAAAAGTTCGTATTTGTTTTACTAGGTAAAACAGGTGTTGGTAAATCTAGTACTGTTAATTCATTACTGAATCAGGAAATTGCTCCTGTAGGCAAATATGATGCTACAACAATGGAAGTTCAGGAATATGAGCATGAAATAAATGGTGTTAAATGTTCAATAATTGATACGCCTGGACTGTGTGATGATATCCCAGAAAAAGGAAATAACCAAAAGTATATAGAATTAATTCAAAATCAAGTCAAGCAAATAGATTTACTTTGGTTTGTAACTCGTCTTGATGACGCAAGAGTTGGTGAGGATGAAAAAAAAGGTATACAAATTATTTCAGAAGCATTCACACCAAAAGTTTGGGAACATTGTGTAATTATTTTCACACGCGCTAATAAAGCTGACGACTATTTAGAAGAATTACGGGAAAGAACTAAGCGTATTAGAGATGAAATTGCCAAGCATACAGGTAATGAAATTGCAAATAAAATTCCCTCAGTTGCTGTAGATAATAAAAGCCAAATAACACCAGATGGCAAAAGATGGTTAGAAGAATTGTATACGCAAGTATTTATAACAATGTCTGAAAGAGGTGCTATACCTTTTTTGATGGCAACCGCTCCTAGAATAAATAAAACACAATCTAATAAAACTAATAGAGATCCCAACTGGACTTTTTATAATCAATACAAATTTACAAATGAAGACAAAGAAGATAAGGATGATGAATTTAATGCTAATGATTTTATATTTAATGGCATACAAAAAGAATTAATTAAGAAAAAACTTATAGAGGTTATTCCAGCTTTAGCAGCTGCGGGTGCAAGTGCTGGAGCAGTAGTTGGTGGGCCAATCGGTGCTGCAATTGGTGGTATAGTAGGCGCTGCTGTAGGAAGTATTTTTTACTTTTTTAGCTAAAACTAAATAACAAGATAAAGCTATTTTTATATTTAGTAATACACATCGCCTCATGACGAGGTAATATTCTTACCTTGTGTATAATAATCTCCTTAATACTGATTTTCTCTAGCCCTGGTATCAAGTAATATATTTTACAATTTAAAATATTATTTGGCTGTATGCCATTGTAAATTAGCTTATCAGCCGCGATCGCGCAATTTCTCTTCTACCGATTGGACGTATTTGTATGCTATAGAGCGAAACAATTGCCACAGTTTCTCCATCTAATGTGACAAATTCAACCTCATATCCTTTGCCACCCTGATGCACTAAAACAACTGTACCTATATCACCCTTTTCTAAACTATATTCTGGTATATCACTAGTCAGAATAACCCTATCAAGTTCTTGAATCATTCTTCTCTCCGTTTTAGTGGGTATGAAGTAATAAACTTAGGAATAGTTTCCCCTGTTTCAATAAACCAAGCAGAACGAATCAAAGGGTTTCTGCCATCCGGTGAAAGCAGTGTACCTTCTACAGCATATCGAGTTCCGAATGGTGAATCTTCAATCTTTGTAACCTCGTTATCAGCAACATGATTTAATAACGCCTTAGCAAAAGTTTCCCAATCCTCTATTGAAAAACCAAACGCAGTGAAAAACTTTTCCTTGCTGCGTCCATCGGGGTGAGTTGGCGACAACAGATACTCAGTGATTTTTTGCTGTGGCACAACTGCCAGTTCATAATTCGGCAGTTTCAATCCGCCTCTCCTACCTTTTTATCTTTAGTTTATCGCCTTTCTGAGCGTTATAGAAAAGCTTGATGCCATAAAATGGCAAAAACTGCCATAATGTAGAAAAATAGATTCAAAAACTAACACTTGTGAAAAGTATAAATATTTCTTTACCTGACACCATGCGAACTTATATAGAAGAACAGGTAGCTCAAGGTGGTTATAGCAGTGTCAGCGAATATTTTCGTGAATTAGTGCGACAAGACCAAAAACAGAGAGCTAAAGAACGTCTAGAAACAATGCTTCTGGAAGGATTAAACTCTGGGAATGCAACAGAAATGACTGTTCAAGATTGGGAAGATATCCGTCAAACAATCCGACAAAGAATGAACAAACATCAAGATGCAATTTAGCCGTGATATTTGAAATAAAAAAAAGACCTCAAGTTATCCGGGACTTAATAGACTTAGCAACGTACATAGCACAAGATAACTTAGATGTTTCAGACCGTTTTTTAACAGCAGCCGAAGCAACATTTAAATAATTAGCAAAAACCCCGGCTATTGGAAAACCATGTCAATTTGTCCATCTAAATCTAGCAGATATTCGACAAATATCTATCAAAGGATTTCAAAAATATCTCATCTTTTACCGCATCACTGAATCAGCAATTGATATTCTACGAGTCATTCATGCTGCAAGAGACCTTGAATCAATATTTAATGAAGACTTAGAACTATAACTTATTCTGCAATTATAAATTAGATTATCAGCCGCGATCGCGCAATTTCTCTTCTACCAATGCATGAAGCAACAAACTTAGATTTGAGCGTTATATTTATTCTAGACCTCAACTATACAAGATTAATTTATTATGAAATTTCAAGTAATTTTTACCTTTGATTCGGAATATGAAGGCTATGTTGCTGAGGTTCCTGAACTTCCAGGCTGCATGAGTCAAGGCAAAACACTAGATGAGGCAATTGAAAATATTAAAGATGCCATTACGGGATATCTCCACGTTCAAGCTAAACATGGCAAACCTTATATTGTTAAGGAATCGCAAGTGTTTATTAGAGAAGTTGTGGTATAAATGGGACGTTTATCAAATATCTCTGGTAAAGAAGCTGTCAATATTTTTGAAAAGTTTGGTTATGTATTAGATTACCAAACGGGAAGCCACATGATACTTTGGTGTGAATTAAAACCAACTTTATCGATTCCCAATCATCGGGAATTAGCACCTGGGTTACTTAGAAGTTTGATTCGACAGGCAGGAATTACAGTTGATGAATTCCTCGAAAACAAATGAATTCAGTTACAAGACTCATTATATTATTCAGAATATCGCTATGAAGTTGTTGAATCATCGTTGCCAATCTTACAGTATCAACCGACTATAATGTACTTAAGATTTTACACAAGGATGGAACCATGACTGATACTCAAAAGATGGTTCGCTTAAATTTAGATTTGTCACTTGAACTAAATCAGATATTAGATGAACTAGCAAAGAAAATAGGTACAAGTAAAAGTGATGTTCTGCGTCAGGCTATAACCTTGATGCAAATCATGGTTATAGCTAAAGAGGAAACCAAAAAATTAGGAGTCCCAGAAGCAAATCAATTGATAACGAATGAAATTATTCTCTCATCTGAACAGCAGCCAAAACCGCATCCACTAGACACATTTATGGAAAGGCTTGGCCCTTGGGAAGATGAACGGACTGCTGAAGAAATAGTCAAAGATATTTATGATAGCCGTACTATTTCTAACAATGACATTAGTCTATGACTTATTTACTTGATACCGATACTTGTATTTATTGGATTAAAGATATTAATTCAGTCAGAACTAAAGTTAGAGAAATAGGATGGGAGCAAATTTTTATTTGCAGCATCACGGTTGCTGAGTTATATTTTGGTGCTTATAATTCTCAACGAGTAGTGGAAAATTTGAATCGTGCAGAAGACTTTATTCAAAACTTACCCGTTGTACCTTTAACTGATCCTGCTCTGAGAAAGTATGGTGAATTAAAGGCAGAACTCCGTAGAATAGGACAAACTATTGCTGAATTTGATTTACTAATTGCTAGTGTTGCACTTGCAGAAACCTACACTTTAGTAACAAACAATACTCGTCACTACGAACGCATCAACGGATTAAAACTGGAAAATTGGAATCTGCCTTAGAAACTCAACATTAGTTAGTCCGGTAGGCTGTATTATGCTGTCTCCAACCCAGTATACACACACCGTAGAAGAAATTGTTGATGAAATATATTCAATTCGTACTGTAAACGAACGCAATCACCCTACGTAAATAACCTACCCTAACATCACCAGCTACTCGGTGTTTTTTGCCTAAGCCCCTTCAACAAATAAACCGTACTTTTAGCTTCTCAGCAATGATTACCGATAGACTAAAATTGGTAAATAAGCCTTTTATGAAATCACCACTATGCAAGTTAATAATCTTACCATTGATGAACTTAAAGCCCTGATTCGAGAAACTGTTAGAGAGACAATAGAAGAATTTCTAGCAGACCCAGATGCGAATCAAACAATTAAGGATAATTTTAAACAAGAACTGTTAGCAATTCAGAAGCGTAGAGAGGCAGGTTTTAAAGGTATTCCCGCAGCAGAAGTTATGCAAAGACTGGATTTAGGGAACGGATGAATTACTTAGTTGAGTATGAACCAGAAGCCCTAGCTGACCTAGAAAAGTTGTCAAAAGCTGTCTGTGGAAGAATTGTTAACAAGATTAATTGGCTGGCTGATAATTTTGACCAGATTACACCGCAACCCCTCACGGCTGACTTATCAGGTTTTTTTAAACTGAGAGTTGGAGATTATCGAGTTATTTACGAGTTTGACCTTGAGAAAAAAACTATTTTTATTGATCGAGTTGGACATAGGAGAGAAATTTACAACTGAATTGAGGAATTCGGCAGTAATTTAGCTGATAATTAGACCCTGAAATTATTGGTATCTAAATAGCATGACAGACATAACAGATTTATCAAAAATAGTTGCCGGCAAAGACGACAACGCGCTAATTGTATTAGAGGAAAATTTGCAGTCGCAAGAAGACGTAGAACTGGAGCGAAAGCTGAGAGAACTCAAGTTTAAACAAGAACTAAGAAAAGATTGGATTTTATTTATTGTTAGGGATGTAATAATTTTTCCTACCGCTATCCTTTTTATTTTTGCTGTCAGTGGTTATTCCCTATTCCTTCATATTCATGGGTAAGTTACTCTGACTACAATTTTTAATCAACCACAGAGGCGCAGAGTATACAGAGAAAAGACAGGCGATAAGGTTCACAAAAGTTTGGAATTGTTAGAAATTATTTATCTTGCCCTTGTATTTCTTTCCCTCTGTGGTTAATTAAAAAATCTTATAACCTATCTAGCTCAGTGCAATTGCGTAACTAATTTTACAGACGACGAAGCCAACTTGCTAAAAGTAGACTCATCTTTATATCCACACAAATTTTGCTGGATATAAAGTAATTACCTGATGTAAATCATCTAAAAATATGGGGCTTTTAATATTTTCCGTTGCTTTAGTTGCCATTGTTGCTGTAATTATCATTAATTCCTACAACGATTTAGTCAAGTATCGCAACCGGTACAAAAATGCTTACTCTCAAATCGACGTTCAATTACAGCGCCGCTATGATTTAATTCCCAACTTGGTGGAAACTGCCAAAGGGTACATGAAACATGAACGAGAAACCTTAGAAGCAGTTATTGCCGCCCGAAATTCTGCAATTAATGCTAGCAGTCGTGCTGTGCAAAATCCCGGCGATCCGCAAGCGATGCAACAATTGGGCAATGCTGAAGGGGCACTGACGGGTGCGTTAAGTCGGTTGATGGTACTTTCAGAATCTTATCCAGAATTGAAAGCCGATCGCGCCATGACTCAGGTAATGGAAGAATTATCTTCCACTGAAAACCGGATTGCTTTTGCCCGTCAGGCTTTTAATGACGCGGTGACACTTTACAACACCAAGAGCGAATCTTTCCCCAGCAATCTTGTGGCAAATACTTTTAACTTTACTGTTGCAGAATTGCTTGCCGAAGCTACTCCAGAAATTAGAAATGCCCCACGCGTGTCTTTTTAGGTGTCTATGAATTTCTTTGAACATCAGGATCGGGCACGCCAAAATACGCAACAATTAATCGGGTTATTTTCCCTGTCGATCGCAGTCATGATTATGGCGATTTATATTGCCACTTTATTTCTGTTCGGCATGGCTCCCCGTGTTTGGTGGCATCCAGGGATATTTCTCTACGTGGCTGGAATTACAATAGTTGCGATCGCAGTCGGAAGTCTCTATAAAATTGCCTGTCTCCGTCAAGGAGGAAGCGTAATCGCTCAGGAGTTGGGGGGAAGACTCCTGCTACCAGATACAGCCGATGAACAAGGGCGACAACTATTAAATATTGTCGAGGAAATGGCGATCGCTTCTGGTATTTCCGTCCCACAAGTTTATCTCCTTGAGAGAGAAACCGGGATTAATGCCTTTGCTGCCGGATTTACGCCCAATGATGCTGTAATTGGAGTTACCCGTGGAACTTTGGAACATCTGAGCCGGGATGAGTTACAAGGAGTCATCGGCCACGAATTCAGTCATATTCTCAATGGAGATATGCGGCTAAATTTGCGTTTAGTGGGACTACTCCACGGGATTTTGTTCATTTACATAACCGGGGAATTGTTGTGGCGCCTTCGTGGTAGCTTCCGTTTAGGAAAGGAAGATAAGGGTTTACCTATCTGGGCTTTTGGTTTGGCACTAATGGCAATTGGCGGTATCGGCTTACTTTGTGGACGCCTAATTAAAGCCGCCGTCTCTCGCCAACGCGAATTTCTCGCCGATGCTTCGGCTGTACAGTTCACTCGCAATCCCAACGGACTTACCGGAGTCTTCCAAAAACTCCAACAGATGGATTCACGTTTGATTTCGCCCGGAGCAGAAGCCGCTAGCCATATGTTTTTTGGCAACGCCCTCAACCCCTCTTTCTGGGAAGATATGTTTTCTACGCACCCACCCCTAACAGAACGTATTCGCCGTGTTGGGGGTTTGAGCGTCAGCAATTTAGCAGCAATGCCATCTCGCAATCAGATGCGTTCCCCCTCCCAGGAATCTCTAACAATGGGCTTTGCTGGTGGTTCTAACGCCACACCAGCAAAGGTTCTAAACCAAGTTGGAAGTGTCACACCAGAGCATTTTGTCCATGCTCAAGCGCTGTTATCGCAGTTACCAGAATCCCTGCGCTTGGGTGTACGGGAACAGGAAAGTGCAATGGCGATCGCTTTTGCGCTAACGTTAGATACAGAAAATATTGAGATCCAAGAACGTCAAATTGCTTGGTTACGCGAGGTGCAGCCTGTTGAGTTGGTAGAAAAAACCCTAGAATTTAGCAGCGAAATTAGCCAGTTAGATCCCAGCATTCGCTTACCACTTGTGGATTTGGCAGTACCCATATTACGCCAAAATTCTGCTAAAGAATGCCAAAGGCTTTGCAAATGTGTCCACGGTTTAGCTGTAGCCACCGGAAGTTTATCACTATGGCATTTTGTGTTGCAGTTAATACTTTGGCATCGTTTGCAACCTAGTATAAATCCCACCTCACCTACAACGGTAGAATTCACCTCCATCGAACAGATTTGGCCAGATAGTCTATTAATACTGTCCGTAATTGCCCGCGTTGGACATTCCCAACCCGATGCCCACACCGAAGACATCACCTATGCTTTTCGTTCTGGAGTTTTTCGACTTCCCAAAGCCGGAGAGCAAGAAAAACCAGAAATACCACTAACCTACAATTTCACTGAACTCAAGAAGAGTATTGAGCGCCTACGCCTTGCGAGTCCCAAACTCAAACAGGCTATAGTTGATGCCTGTGCCCACACAGTACTATTAGATAACAAAGTTACTTCATCAGAAGCAGATTTACTCAGAGCGATCGCCATGACGCTAGACTGTCCCATCCCCCCATTTTTAAACCCTCAGCGTGGCATTTCAAAACAGAAACAATCTTCTCCAAAACGAACTTAATGTAATTAGTGAGACACGATTATTTATAACTAAACAAATAAAGTCCGCAAAAACGGACTTTACCATTAATTTTTCTTATAGTTGTAAATGTTTGTTTACTAGGACAAAGGCAATTGATTTATTTTAGTTCTAGTTACTCTTATAGTATAAATAGTTATCTTGGCAAAATAGTATCATATTGTACAAAAATTATTTACATTGACTAGAAGTCTTAATTTACCTGAAAAAGTTTGGACAAAATGCCAGCATTCCAGAAAATTGATTGCTATATTAGATTAAATAACTATTCTGGCAAAGGTTGAAAAGCTGTGCGGGATGATTTACAAGGCTTGGAAATTAGTCAGGATGAACTGCAAAAACTGACTAATTTACCTGTCAATGAGGGACTTTTAATAATTACAAATCCTCTGAAGATATTAACAAAGATATATATACAAAAAATTAAAAGTTCTGAAGGAGCAACTGTTGTTTTTATTGGTTTTTCTACATTTGTTTTCGTCTATATTTTATTTGATATAATCATTAAGGTTTTTGTTAAATGGGCAACAATTCCGTCTTGGATATTGTTAATTATCTTAAGTTTTTGGGTTGGTGGTCTTACGCAAACTATCTTGTATTTAATATGGAAAACTAGAAGTAAAATTGTCAAAAACAATATGACAAAATCTCTACAAATCCTGTTAAATGAGGTTAATAGATATAATACTGTGATTAAAGTCATAGATATCAACGATCAAATAGAAGAAGCTGGTAATCCTGAAGTTCTTATAAAAGAAAGAGAGGGTGTTCTCGAAGCGCTTAAACTCACCAGGACTGATTTAGTTCGCGCTTTGAAAATAGAAAGAATTTTGAGAGAAAATAAGAGCTTTATTCTTAGTAATACAGAACTATTCGTCAACAATTTAGCAACTTTAACAGCCATGCAAGTAACGGAACAGGCTACTGAGCATGGAAGGTTACTCAACGAAGCATTACAGATTGCATTAGATGTACAACACGAAATGAAAAAATTACAGACTCAGCGTTAAGATAATTCGTAATGACGCTCCTGCGGACGCTCGATTACTCGCTACCGCTTCGCTAACGCTAACGCTGCGCTAACGTAATGACGCTCTCTACGTTCGTGGGAGCGTGTCGCAGACAGACGCTAAAAGCATAGATGCTCCAGATAAGTCCATATACGCTGTTGGGTGGAGACATTCTCAATGGCTTTTTTCATAATCCTTCCCACGGTTGCGATCCCCGGTCTAACATTAAAGAATATTCTTAAAGCGATCGCTCATTAGCATGGACTGGAAAGAAGTCAGAGGCAACTGGGTAATCATTCCCCGAAATCCCATAGGTATCGTTCATTTTTTGGGAGGTGCATTTGTCGCCACTGCACCGCACATCACTTATCGCTGGTTACTCGAACAACTGGCAAGTAAAGGTTATGTTGTAATTGCTACACCTTTCGTCAATACATTGGATCATACTGCGATCGCAAAATCCGTGCTGCTAAATTTTGACCGCACCCTCGAACGTTTACAAGACTCTGGGGCATTACGCAAGCTTTACTTTCCCATCTACGGCATTGGACATAGTATGGGCTGTAAACTTCACTTGCTGATTGGTAGCCTCTTTAAAGTAGAACGCGCAGGCAATATTTTAATATCCTTCAACAACTACGCCGCGAAAGAAGCTATCCCCTTAGTAGAACAGTTCAATTCTACTTTTAAAATCGAGTTTACGCCCTCGCCATTGGAAACTAACAAACTTGTCCAAGAACGTTACAATATCCGGCGCAACTTATTAATAAAATTTAGTAATGACACCATTGATCAATCGGCAGCTTTAACCAAAATCTTACAAGAACGTTTTGATGACATGGTGACAGCACAAACGTTACCAGGAACTCATACAACACCTCTAGGTCAAGACATTAAATGGCAAACTGGAACATCTTTCACCCCCTTTGATGCATTAGGGCAATGGTTTAAACAAGAAGCATACCGTGACTTAAACCAGCTAAAAAGTAACATCCTTTTGTGGCTAAATCCTCTGGCAGCACCATAATTTTTTATGAGTGTTAATTATGAGTGTTAAACAGCCATAAATTCGACGTAAAAATAAATTAGTTAGTAGTACATCTGGACAATACTACTAACTAATTAAACCATATTTTATCTTCTATTTTTACACAGAATTATTAATGAGTGTTTCCTATAAATTTCTATGTTTCAAATACTAATAATTGATGACGACTATTCAATAAAAACACTCCTGAAAAGGATGTTGGAAAAACAAGGTTATGAGGTAGTTACTGCCAGTAGTGGGGAGGAAGGAATAGAAAAGGCACTGGCTTACCGTCCTGCACTAATTATTTGTGATTGGATCATGCCGGGTTTGACTGGACTGGAAGTTTGCCACCACATTAAGACAAACCCCCAATTTTCTACCACCTTCTTTATTTTATTAACATCCTTAGATTCCGTTGCCGATTGCGTCAAAGGTTTAGATGCTGGTGCTGATGATTTTATCTCGAAACCTATTGAGCATAATGAATTACAAGCAAGGGTAAGAGCGGGATTACGCTTGCATCAATTGAGTAGAGATTTACAGGCTCAAAAGTTGCTTTTAGAGTCAGAAATGTCAGAAGCCGCAGAATATGTGCGATCGCTGCTGCCTTTTTCCATGACTGAACCATTCAATATAAATTTCCGATTTATTCCCTCGCGACAACTCGGTGGTGACTGTTTCGATTACTATTGGCTTGATGATGATTATCTGGCAATTTACTTACTCGATACTGCCGGACATGGACTCAAAGCGACTCTTCCCTCTGTCTCAGTGCTGAATCTGTTGCGTTCTCGTGCGCTCAAAGGTCTAAATTACTATCAACCTAGTGATGTATTGAAAGCTTTGAATGATACCTTCCAGATGAATTATCAAAATGACAAATATTTTACGATTTGGTACGGAGTTTATAACCGAATCAATCGCCAGCTAATTTATGCTAGTGCAGGCCATCCACCAGCAGTTTTAGTAATCGGCACATCTCCAAGAAAATCGGAAGTTAAACTCTTAAAAACCCCCGGTATGCCAGTTGGTATGTTTCCAGAGGCAAAATATGTTGATGGGTTTTTCAATATTGAAAAATTTAGTACTCTTTACATTTTTAGTGATGGCGCTTATGAAATAACTAAATCAGATGGCACACTTTGGAGTTTAGATGCTTTTATTCAGCTACTGGTTAGCTTACAAAATCCCGTTGATAGCCAACTGGATCAGGTACTGAGTTATTTAATTGCCCTCAACTCCAAAGATGCTTTTGATGATGATTTATCTATTTTGCAAATAAAGTTTGATTAGTTATGTTTTGGAGACTAAAACCTGATTAAATGCATCTTGACTGGGAAATATTTCAAATACTTTATCCATATTAGTCAGTTCAAATAATATCCTGACTTGCTCATTAATTGAGCAGAGAACAAGCTTAGTATCCGCTGCTCGTAAAGTTTTGAAAGCTAAGACTAAAGCTCCCAAACCTGAACTATCCATAAACGTTACATCTTTAAAATCAACTAACACAATTTTTGCACCAATTTCTAGAATATCAGTGATATTTTGTCGAAAGTCTTGTGAAGTTGTGGCATTTAAATTACCACTGAGCTTAATAATTTTTACTTCTTCTCTCATAACTATGTCACGCTGATTTGTGTAAATGATGCTCTGATTTCGCTATTATAGAGCATTTAAAAATGCTTGTAAAATAAAAGTCAAGACTGAATGTTGAGTAATTATTGATGGTTTATACAATATTTAAGATGAATTATCAATATTTTAATCTGATTTTTTTAGGTAAGAAAAGTATTGTTTTACTATTAGTAACAGACCAATTGTAAATAAACAAGGTATATCTCATTTACGTAGGTATATACTGATCTACAAGCTGAAGTTACTGTTTTTCAGATTCTTTCCCAAATATTTTTACAAAACTAAGATTCTCTAAGAAATCCCACAATAATAGCCGTGATTACATTAAATGATTCAAAATTTAACAGGTCACGCCAGGATTCCCCAACATCGGCGCCTCTTGTCGGGGAATCCTGGCGCTTGGGGACTCAATACTTAGGACTGAAGACACGGAAAGAGTTTTCTTCTCGTGCGAACGCTCTTGCAACAAAACTTGGGTAGTGGTCTAAATCCCCGAACAATTTTCCCAGCCCCCAGTCCCCAGTTCCTTTTTTAACAGATCGCAGCGATCGCGCAGCTAAATCTAGTACGCCACGGCAGAAATAAAGCAACCATTTAAAATCCCTAAAAAGCCTATTCCATAATACTTTTGAATGCGTGACTT
>JBGTMK010000414.1:0-3946 GCA_041743605.1 Nostoc sp. | reverse complement strand
GTAGAGGCACTGTTAACTCCTAAAGCAAATTGCCGACTTTCCTGATAGGATTCAGTAACTATGGAGTCGGCATGACCACTGCTGTATTGATTAATCCAGGCGATCGCACTCTCTAAGCTATCCACCAATTTAAAAGCTACTGTCCTGGTTAAATAAGGGTTTCCCCATTCGCCTTCCTTCACCAACTGCAATTGGGGAAAAGCTTCTACTAGTTCTGCATCCCCTTTAATTTCAAAACCTTTTTCCATCAAGCTATTCCACAGAACTGCTAAAGATGATGGCAAGGCTTGACGATGAATTAGTACCTTTTCAATGGCGTTGGCTTGATCGGGTTCACTTTGATGGCTATCAAGAATCATCCAGCGTACCATTTCCAAGCTGCTATTGAGCGACCAGTAGAGATAACAGTTACCCATCGCTGACTTTAAAACTGGGCAAGTTGCCTGTCGTACTACCTGCTGCACTAAGCTGGGACGTCCGTAGGGAATCGCTAAATTCACGTACTCGTCTTGGGTAACTAAATCCCGAATCGAAGCACCATGTTCTGCTGTGATCAGTTCTACACAACCTGGTGTTAGACCAACTTCTGCGATCGCATTTTGCAATACCTCAGCGATCGCAGCGTTAGAATGGCTAGCTTCAGTACTGCCTTTGAGAATTATACTATTGCCAGTTTTGATACAAAAACCCGCTGCGATCGCTCCTAAATCGGGAAAGGCTTCATAGATAAATCCAATCACTCCCAAGGGCATTAACTGGGTGTAACTTTGGGAATCTTCCAGTTGATAATCAGCGGTTCTGACGCGCCGCAGCGGGTCTGATAATTCCCCCAACCTTTGTAAAATGTCCACGGTCGTCTCTAGCCTTGTGGGAGTCAGCTTTAGCCAATCCAATATCAACTCTGGCACTGCCATTTCCCGACTGGCTTCTAAATCCAAGGTATTGGCTTCTAGAATGTCGTCAAATGAGCGCTCAAGAGCCTGTGCCATCGCTAATACTGCACGACTCCGGTCTGCTCCCTTTGTGATCCCCAACTTTAGGGAAGCTTGATAGGCTCGTTGGGCACTAGTAATCGGTTCGGGGTGGTCATCCAAAACTTCAACAGTCATTGGGTTAACGTCTGTAGGTAAGCCAGACCATTAGTGCTGGCAGAATAGCTAATAGTACCGCCACCATTGCCCAAGCAATAATACTGGAACTATTTGCCAATCGCAGTGCTAATGGCAGCCATATAATCACTAGCACGAAAATAATGCCAAGTGCTATAGGCAGATAGCTTTCTCCCAAGCGGGGATGGACAACATGCCAACTATTTCCCATCCAACGCCAAGCCCGCTTGTAGGGATAGGTGGTAGAAAGCTGTTCTAGGACATGACCATTATCTTCTACTACAAAGATTTGCTGACAGCGATCGCAACCAAATGCTTCTGTCAGCGTAATCGGAATTAACTGACCCCGGCGACGACAGGGACAGGGGTATTCGGTATTGAAGTCGATTTTTTCAGGTTTTTGAGATTGCACAAGCGTTCTAATAACTTGAGCGTGTTTTACACGAACTACGAGAATATAATGTCTTGGTAAATGCCTGATCAGGCTTCTTTTTTATATAGACAAACAGACGATGCAAACATTGCTATGATTGCAAACAGTAGACCCACTAGATTTTAGGTATCTTAATTGCCATACCAGTACTGGGTTTTCTATTTGTAGTCTTTCCCCATAGCTGGCAATCTTGCTTGTTGAAAAATGTCCTTCTCTTCATCTGTCGCTTTCAAGGTAAGTGGTTGCGTTTTTGGGCATTGATTATGCTGACACACCTGGTACAATTTTAAGCCTACGTGGCGACCACTCCTAAAACAAATCGTTTGGGAAGGTTACGCTCATAAACAACAGACACCAATAAACCCTAGATTTTCCTTTAGATAACTATAGGTTAGATTGGGATTACGTCCAATCTCAATTTTGTGCATGCAGTTTACCAGTGTTTCAAGAGCGGTAATCGCTAAAACATCCAGAGCATGTGTGTGATTCTTTGCCCAAATAGATTTAGGCTAATTTCACTGCTAAAAGACGTTTTGCACTTGATAACACTATTATTCAACTAGATACCTTTAGTCCAGTGTAATACACCCTATACAAAACGAATTGATTACACTATTAAAGATTGTAGCCAAGCTAATGCATATCTAGACTAGTGTGAAGCTGGGTTTTATATTTCTTAGCAAGTGGGTAAGGCGATTTGAGTGGGCGATATTCATATTGGGAGAGTAGACGATTTGTTTCCTCTCTCTGCCCACATTGATAACGGTTCAAAAAAGTGGAACAAGAATCGATAGATACTTAAATACACCCTAAAAAGACTAAACCTCTTGGAATTTTCAAATCCAGGAGGTTTTAGTTGGAAGCGGGTAACGCGATTCGAACGCGCGACATTCACCTTGGCAAGGTGACGCTCTACCACTGAGCTATACCCGCAATCAATTGACATATACCAATATCTCAGATTTATCTTTAATTGTCAACCTCTTATTTTAATCATTAGTCATTAGTCATTAGTGAATAACAAAGGACAAATGACTAATGACTCATTTAGCCAAGTTCTTCTGACTCCGCAGTTAAATTGCCGATGCTGGCACTTTGAAAAGAGGCCGGCAAAGACTGGCTATTGCGAGAATATGGCTCTGCTAGGTTAGAACGCAGTTGCCGCATGAGGCTTGCCATTTCTAAGGCATTCAGGGCGTAGTCCCAACCATGATTACCTTTGATGCCTGCCCGTTCTAAGGCTTGTTGCATAGTGTCTACTGTCAAAATGCCAAAAATCACTGGCACTCCAGTTTGAAAGCTAGCGGCGGCAATACCTTTAGAAACCTCGGCGGATACGTAATCAAAATGGGGTGTTTGTCCTCGAATAACTGCACCTAGACAAATTACAGCATCATAACGATGGGAAAGTGCTAGTTGCCGAGCTACTAAAGGTACTTCAAAACTTCCTGGCACCCAAACATAGTCCACCTGATTACCTTGCGGGTTAGGATCTACACCGTGGCGTTTCAAGCAATCTTGACAACCCTCTAGCAGCTTTCCGGTAACGAGGTCATTGAATCGACCAATAACCACTGCAAACCGCAAAGGCTCCGTTTGAGTAAAAGTTCCCTCGAAAACTGCCATGACTGCCTCTTTATCAACTATACTTCTGGCCAATATACATTTCTTATTTAAATGTAGAGGAGCAGGAAAGCCCGGTCAGGATGAAGGAACCAGGAAAAAGAAAAAATTTCTTGTTTCCCTTAACCTTTGACCTTGGCTTTTCTGCTCCTCTAGTTCTTATATTATGTGCCTGCGCCAGAGCGAAGCCGTCGCCTACACGACAAAAAAGTTTAACAAACCAACTAAAAACACCAAACCAATCCAGACACCAGAGCCAACCCAGAGCAGTTTTTTAGAATCATTCCAATTTTGGGGAGTGGCGTAAGCAACAGGAACCCCAACAACTAGGACAAAGGACAACAGGACTAGACCTATCAAGGCAAATTGAAATATTATGGTCATTTTTGCTTCTCCCAATACAGCGAAATAGTGATATGTCCTACATTAACAGTAAGCTGTACAGTGTAGGCTTCTCAGTGACTCCTGCGATCGCATAGGACATTTCCTGAGCTTTAGTTTTATGTCCCCGTGATACCCCAATGGAGACAATTTGATTTTTTCTTCCTTTCGTACCCCACAAATTTTACGACACAGGATGAATTGCTTATGACTTTTGCACTGATGTGTCAACCAATGGTAAATTTGCATTCTTTGAAAGGATGCCTACTCGTTTCCCGTTGTCCAACGTTTCACGTAGGTTTCCCAGAGGGCTGTCTAGAGGTGTATCAACGACCGTGGCGGCGAGTAACCAATTAAATCATACAACGCCCCGATCATCTATATTCAGAATATTTGACAA
>JBGTMK010000413.1:0-2704 GCA_041743605.1 Nostoc sp. | reverse complement strand
GCTACGCCAAAAAGCATTAATTACTATATCTCTCCACTCCCGCGCATTCATCCCACACTCCTAAGAGTGAGTGTGGGGCTTCTGCTGATCTAGCTAAAAGTTCGCGTAGTCGCTGTTGGTCGAGTTTATCATGTACGATTTGGTTGAGTCTGTCTCGCACCTCTGGTTGATCGCCATAGCGAATTGCTTCAATCAATAACTCTCGTAATTCCGTCCCTGCGATCGCTTTCCCCAATACATCAAATACTTGACCTCCCAGTGCCTTCTGCTCTGCCTCTATCTTTTTCAATAACGCTAAATACACATCGCCTTCACGAGTGCCTTTTGCCACTAAATTCCATAAGTGACAGACCTCCGTCTGCCCAATCCGGTGAATTCGCCCAAAACGCTGTTCTAGGCGGTTAGGATTCCAAGGTAAATCGTAATTAACCATAAGGTGCGCCCTTTGCAAGTTAATCCCTTCACCCGCAGCATCCGTAGCTATTAAGACTTGTACTTCGATATCTTGGGTAAACGCCTCCTGCATTTTGCGGCGTTCTTCGCGTCCCATTGCGCCATGTATATTTACCACAGCTTCATTACGTCCAATTAGCGTCCGAATCCGATCTGTCAAATAATTTAATGTGTCCCGGTACTCGGTAAAAATCAGGAGTTTGCGCCGATGTCCTTGGGCGTTGAACATTTCGGCATCATTTTGCAAGAGATTCGAGAGTTCTTCCCATTTTTTATCTTTACCACTACGTCGTACCCGCAGTGCCAGTTGCTCTAATTCTTCTAAAAGCTTAATTTCTGTTTGTAATTCTGCGATCGTCCGTGATGCTGTAGCTAGGTCAACTACTTCCTGTTCTGTTGCTTCTCGTTCTTCACCAGGAATATCCTCTAAATCATCTTCTAAATCTTCCAGATCCACAACCTGCTTAAATTCAATGATGGTTGCATTACTTCCCCGCCTCAAAACTTCTTCTTGCCTCAGCCGTTTTTGCAACCTTTCCCGACGGCGTAGCAGCGATTGATATATAGCTTCTGGGGAAGAAGCAAGCCGACGTTGCAAAATAGTCAAAGCAAAGCCAACATTACCTTTGCGCCCTTCATTTTCTAAAGCATCGGCACGATTAAATTCCTCGCGGACGTACTCAGTGACTCGCTTATACAGTAGCGCTTCTAAATCCGATAGTTCATATTCTATAGTGCTAGCTTGGCGTTCTGGAAATAGCGGTTTTCCATCAAACTTCAGCAAATCTTCTTTAACCAATCGCCGCATCAAGTCGGAAGTATCGGCTACGTGAACACCATCGCGGAAGCGTCCTTCAAATCTGTCTCCATCCAATAACGCCATAAACAACTGGAAGTCTTCCTCTTTGCCGTTATGTGGTGTCGCTGACATTAATAAAAAATGCCTAGTTAAAGTTGAGAGTAACTTACCAAGTTTGTAGCGTTTCGTCTCTTTAATTTCACCACCAAAAAATGAAGCTGACATTTTATGAGCTTCATCACAAACAACCAAATCCCAGTCTGTCTGCGCTAGTTTTGCTTGTAAATCTTGATTACGGCTGAGTTTGTCTAGTCGCACAATCACCAACGGCATTTCAGCAAAAGCATTTCCAGTTACTGCTGATTCAATGTGATCGTTAGTGAGAATTTCAAAGCGTAAATGAAACTTTTGCGACAATTCATCTTGCCATTGTGGGGCTAAACTGCCGGGACAAATCACAAGGCAACGATGCAAATCACCTCGGATTAGCAATTCCCGCATCAGCAACCCTGCCATAATAGTTTTACCTGCACCTGGGTCATCTGCTAAGAGAAAACGCAGAGGTTGTCGAGTCAACATTTCCCCGTAAACCGCGGTTATTTGGTGGGGTAAGGGTTCGACTAGAGAGGTGTGAACGGCTAGGGGTCAAAGAGATAAGCTAGACGGATGCGGTGCGCTTCTGATGCCAGACGAAAATTAGCCCCATCAGCAGTGAAACTCCAAGCACCACCAGAGGTGATTATTTCTAGGGTAGGTTCTCTGTCTCGAAAGACTAACTCATTCCCTAGCGTGCCGCTAGCATCTTTGTATGTTAATTCCACAACATCAGAGCCATGCCACTGAGCATCGACGATGGCGACAATACTGTTTGGCAGAATACCTTGTACTTGCGTGCCTTTTGTCAGATCCTCAAGTCTAACCATATTGCGGTGTTTCCCTTTTGGCAGATGTCAGTGGCAATGTAGATACTAATGTTTTGTGGTAAAACATTGCTCCTTATGACCATAAGAGACACTAGGCTGGTTAGTAGCTAGTATATTTACTGTTTTTAACTGTGGTAGCTTGATGTTGCCTAGAAAATGGCGTTGCTTAATTGAGGGCTGATTTAAGCGATCGCTCCATGCTAGTAGTCTGTCCCAGTAAATAGTTCCAAACCCTTACAAGGCTTGCTTTTGAGAGATTGTACAACTTTTTTATTTATCAATATGACGAATTTTGGGAAAATTGTACAACTTTATTTTTATAAGTCGCGTGAATGCCAACGCTAATATAGGGGTTAAAAACTGCAAAGTTGTACAACTTTTTTATATTTATACACCAATCTACATAAAATTCAAAATTGGTATGACTCAAGAACAACAAACTGCTATTGAAGGTATCTATGAAGTGTGTATCGGTATCCCAGAGCCAATTTTTGCAATTCAGTATTGGGAGCAATTTGGCTATCGCATT
>JBGTMK010000412.1:0-19014 GCA_041743605.1 Nostoc sp. | reverse complement strand
CATGACGATTACAGACGATCTCCAAAAGTTATTAAACATTTTGCCCCCAGACCTGCGCCAAGTACTAGAGAGTCATCCCAAACGAGATATTTTAGTAGAAGTGGTCTTGGATTTGGGTCGTCGCCCAGAGGCTCGCTTTCCGAATCAAGCTGAGTATCTGAGCGAAGTACCCGTTACTCAAGAACAGATAGATGATTGCGTTCAACGAGTTGGCATCTTTGGCGGAGATAATCGGGCAGGAATTGAGCAAACTTTGCATCGGATCAGCGCTATCCGCAACCGCACCGGCAAGATTATTGGCTTGACCTGTCGCGTCGGTCGGGCAGTATTCGGAACCATTGGCATGATCCGCGATTTGGTAGAAACGGGTAAATCGATTCTCATGCTGGGGCGTCCAGGCGTCGGCAAAACTACCGCCTTACGGGAAATTGCCCGTGTTTTAGCAGATGACCTGCATAAGCGAGTGGTAATTATTGACACCTCCAACGAAATCGCTGGGGATGGTGATGTTGCTCATCCCGCCATTGGTCGCGCTCGACGGATGCAAGTGGCTCATCCAGATCAACAGCATCAGGTGATGATTGAGGCAGTGGAGAACCATATGCCAGAAGTCATTGTCATTGATGAAATTGGCACAGAACTGGAAGCTTTAGCGGCTCGTACCATTGCGGAACGGGGTGTACAGTTGGTAGGTACTGCCCACGGAAATCAGATCGAAAATCTGATTAAAAACCCCACCTTGGCTGATTTAGTTGGGGGTATCCAAGCTGTGACACTGGGAGACGATGAAGCTAGACGGCGAGGCTCTCAAAAGACTGTTTTGGAGCGTAAAGCCCCGCCTACTTTTGAAATTGCTGTGGAAATGTTGGAACGCCAACGCTGGACAGTACACGAAAGTGTTGCTGACACAGTAGATAATCTGTTGCGAGGGCGTCAGGCTACCCCACAAACGAGAACTGTTGACGACCACGGCAAAGTTGCTGTTACAAGGCAGTTAGCTGTTGTCAACGGTCGTGGTGGACAGCTAGGGACAGTGGAGGATTCTTTTCCACCGGCGCGGGCGTCTAATGGCTGGCGTTCATCTGGACAAATGGTAGCACTGCCGCAATTGCCTGTAGAGCGGGTAACTGGACGGAGTGAGTTTGATCGTTTGCTGGATGAATCCTTCAATTATTCTGAGAGCATCGATTTGGATGCTGCTACAAGAGTGCCAGGGCCCAATGGTGAAGATTTGCCATTGCACGTTTACCCTTATGGCGTTAGCCGCCATCAACTAGAACAGGTAATTAGTGTGCTAACTTTGCCTGTGGTATTGACAAAAGATATAGATAGTGCTGATGCAATTTTAGCATTGCGATCGCACGTCAAAAACCACGCCAAATTACGCCAAATGGCCAAAGCGCGTCATGTACCCATCCACGTGATTAAGTCCAGCACCATTCCCCAAATCACCCGTGGTTTGCGGCGCTTATTGAATATCGATGACCCAGAAATGGCCGATGACCTAGAACTGCAACTGTTTTTGCACAACGGTAGCGATGATGAGATGGATGCTTTAGAAGAAGCGAGACTTGCTGTTGAGCAAATTGTGATTCCGAAAGGACAGCCAGTCGAGTTATTACCGCGTTCACCCCAAGTCCGCAAAATGCAACATGAGTTGGTAGAACATTATCGCCTCAAGTCGCATAGTTTTGGTGAAGAACCAAATAGAAGATTGCGGATTTATCCGGCGTAACTTCACCTTCAACCCCTCTTTGCACTGCAAAGAGGGGATATAAACATAATTCGTAATTGATAATGACGCTCTTTACGAGACGCTGCGTGAACTCGCTTTGCGTGGCGCGAAAAATTCTCAACAGACAAATCAGTTTTTTTTCTGGAGAAGAATTTAATGTTGAACCAGAAGTGGGACTCGCGGGATTTTGCGATTTTCTGATTAGCGTTTCGCCAGAACAGTTATTTATTGAAGCTCCAGCAGTGGTGATTGTGGAAGCCAAAAAGGAAAATCTGAAAGGTGGTTTAGGGCAGTGTATCGCAGAAATGATAGCCGCCCAAAGATTTAATGCCAAATACGAAAAACCTATTGCTACTATCTATGGTAGTGTTACTAGTGGCAATTTGTGGACATTTCTTAAGCTGGAGGATAGCACTGTAACTATTGATTTAACTGAATATTTAATTCCGCCAGTAGAGCAAGTATTAGGTATTTTAGTGTGGATGATTCAGTCACAGTTAGCTTCTGATTGTTGTTAATTTACTCAATCAGTAAAAAGTTCTAACCAATGAGCCTTTGAATTATAATCTCAATATGATTGTCCTAATTGATATTGGCATCCATGATGAGGTTTCTTGAGAAATTAATGGAAGGCGATAACGTTTTTAGTTTAGGTGCGATCGCATTACTTATCTTGTGACAAGTAAGAGCCAATTATTGTTTATCCTCATTATTTGATTTGGTAGAGGTTAGGATATATTAAATTGGAAAAGCGGGGCTTTCTTCACTCAAGATTCTGGAGCTTTTCAAGTATTTTTTTGAGTTTATTTTTTTCTCCTTGTTTTTTGTATAAAGTCGCTGCCTTTTGATAATCTTTAATTGCTTTTTGCTTATTTCCTAAGTTCAAATGAACAGCAGCACGATTCCTGTAGGCATCAACTGAGTCAGGAGTAATTTGAATAGCTCGTGTATAATCGTCAATTGCTGCCTGATATTCTTTTAAAAAAAAATCGGGAGTGTCCACGTTCTATATATGCGTTAACATTTTTAGGAACAATTTGAATAGCCTGATTATAATCTTTAATTGCTCCTTGATAATTTTTTATAAAATGGCGAGTCTTTCCACGTTTTATGTAGGCATTAATATTTTTAGGTGCAATTTGAATAGCCTGGGTATAATCTTTAATCGCTCCTTGATAATCTTTAAGTGAATAGCGGACATCACCACGTTTGATGTACGCATCAATGTTTTTAGGCGCAATTTGAATAACCAGGGTATAATCTTCAGATGCTCCTTGATAATCTCGTCTATCAAGCTTATCTTGTCCCTGAGTTAACAAGCTATTGACCTGGATTTCTGGTGAGTAATTACAAAATCCCAATAACACTAGAACTCCAATAATACTAGCAGCACCAACTGAGAAAGTCGGTATATTTATACCTGGAATAATTCGGTTTATAGAGTGGTTGGAAACGAAACGGTTGATAGATGCAAAAATTTCAGATTTTTGTTGATCTCGAATCAGTTGTAGTTGTCGCTGCTCTTCTTGTCTTTTCTCGACTTCTTCCCTAATATTTCCAACAATATTTACAAATGCATCGTCCTGCCTTGCCCAAAACCTACTAGTTATAGGTTCACCATTGTCAGGTAAATACTGTAGATGCCCGAATTGTGTAGCTTGCCAGTTATCAATTGGGCGGAGTTTAACAGGGATTACACAGGCTTTTCCAGCGTTGTCCCGTTCCATTGCCCATCTAGTAATGTTCTTACAATCATCTGCCGCCAAAAAGTCTGGACTAACCAGAAGTACAATCACTTGAGATGTACTCAGGTGTTGGTAACTTTCCTGTTTCCAGTCTCTTCCGCCAGCGTTTGACTTTTATGCCAGTTTATATTAACTCTTAGTGGTTCTAAACTACTAAGGTGCGATTCTAGCTTTACTCGCAATTTTTCATCATCACGAGAGCTAGAATGGGCAAAAAAAAGTTTGATAGTTCTGGTAGATGTCGGCAAAAAAGACATAAATTAGAATTTACGCAGCTTTTATTGGAAAATTTTCAAGTTCCGTATTTAATGTGATTCGGCAGCTATTTGCTCGACTGCTTCTGCAAATTCTTCAGCAATCTGAACGAATGCTTCATTCTGATTTTTCCAAAACCTGTCAGTTATAAATTTGCCATTTCTAGGTAAATACTGGAGATCACCAAGCTGAAAATCACCAAAACTTCTACTCTGCCAACCAGCAATTGGACTGAGAAGTACAGGAATAACGTGAGATTGTCCGGCATTTTGTCTTTCCATTGCTTGCTTAACCTCAAAGTTGCGGTGGTACTCCGCGAGAAAATGCCGACTAATAAGTAGGAGAATTATACGGGCTGATTTCAAATTTTTGTTAATTTCAAGATTTATATTGTTGCCAGCTCTTATTTTGTCATGATGCCAAATACTAATAACACCTTGTTTCTCCAAATTACTGAGAGACTCTTCTAGATCTATTCGCAGTTTCTTATCCTTGGGAGAGTAAGATAAAAAAACTTTAGACTCCTGTGTTGAAAGTTCAACACTAACAGCAGACAACGGAGCAGTTGTAATTGCGCTTTCTTGTGTCTCTAAGTGCTTTTTTATGATTAATTTAGGAGTTAGATGCTCTGGAATACCTGCTGTACGTATGACTCTACAGCCAAGTTTGTGGGCGAATTCAACAGATTTACCCGCACCCAGAGCATCGTAAAAAGCGACGGCAAATTCAATTGCTGCCTTATCTCCAATTGCCTGACTCATGCCAATGACATAATCAATGTGTTGCGCGATCGCCTTAGCTTGAATCTCGGAATAACAAGCGTTGAGTAGTACACACTTGACATGATCCGCGAACAACTCAAACAGTCCCGCTAGTGCTTCTCCATCTACTAGCTTCATCCCTCCTGTTAAATCCTCAAATACCAAGCCATCCTCTCCTGCTCCATGTCCAGAAAAATGGACAATCTGCGGCTCCCAATCCATAATCTGGCGGTGAATATCTCTATGGCGTACCGCCAATGCTGACTTTATTAAAAATTGCTCGCGTTTCTTTGCCCTTAGTAAACCTTCCTCAATGTCACGCAACTCCTCATCTAGACGCAGTTTACTCACGCCTTGCGGGTTCGCTGCCAAAATCAGGATTTTGTTCACTGGGGTTTCACTGTTCATTAGATGATTTTGATGTAGAGAGCATTTGGCAGTACAAAGTTTAGTTGAGTTTTGTGCTGGCTTGGTAGATACTTTGCCGCCCACATCCACTCAATAGCAGAAATACTGTATTTAATAATTACATATAAGTAAATGTGTTCTGTTAAAACAGAACGCACTTAAGACAAAATTTACACTTGATAAAGAAGTCATAAAGCGATCGCAAGCTTATTCACCCTATCGTGTAAGTGCGATCGCACTTAGTGATCATTTAAATTCAGATCAGTGAGAATTTTGCTATTATTTGCTACTTTAAGATATATGCAAATAATTGAAATTTCTCCATTCCAAGCATTTCGCCGGAGTGTGGCAACGGTGATGCAGGTAGTTCCAAAGGAGCTACGCTATGTGGCAATATTGACATTACTTGGTGGTGCAGGCCCAGCGATCGCCATTTGGCTCAACAAGGTGATTATTGATGAAATTACCCGCTTATTAAGCACAGGGACAACGCAGAATGCGATCGCCCTGATACTTTCCCAACCGCTGCTACTCTCCAGTATTGCAGGTTCACTGCTGGTTAATTTGGTGAGTGATGCGATCGCTAACATCAATGCTTTTGTATATACTTCTCTGCGCGATCGCATTCTCGGCTTTGCCCAAGGACAAGTGATTGAGAAGGTTGCCACTTTTGAAGATATTGCCCTATTTGAAACACCCGATTTGCTCAATTTGGTGCAGTTGTCCGAAAAGGGAGTGCAAAGACTTCCAGAGCTTTGTCTCAGGCTTGTGACGCTGTTAGAGGGAATTTTTATCTTCATTCCAGCCATACTGCTTTCGATGTCCCTTGCTTGGTGGGTTCCACTAATTTTATTTAGCTGCGTCACCCCTGTGATGTATGTGCAGATGAAATACCGTAAGCAAGCTTGGAGGATAGAAAAAACCCAAGCAAGTGTTCTTCGGGAAATGAACTTATATAAAACGGTTTTAACTGGGGAGACATACGCCAAAGAAATACGTTTGTTTAGCTTGCAACCCTTATTGTTAGAACGCTGGCACGGACTTTACCGTACCATTTTTAGAGCAATGGAACAGATCCGCCGACGGGGGACAACAGCGGTTATTGGCTGGTCTTTATTGAGTGGCTTAGGCTTGGCTTTACCGTATATATATGTAGTCCAGGGAGTGCTAGGTGGAACCCATACATTAGGGGATTTAGCACTTTACACTGGGGTAATTTTGGAAGTGCGTCGGAGTTTGGAGAATCTGATGTCTGGGGGATCAGAGTTATATAATATTGCACTGGCAACAACCCCCATTTTCCAGCTTTTAGAATTAGAGCCGCAATTGTCCCGTTCTAATCCAGAGTTGCAATCAAAGTCAGTCACAAAGGCATCGGGAGAAGTCAGGAAATTAGCTGCTAATAATAACTTTGAAAGAAATGGGAATCATCATCAGCCAGCTTTATCACGTCTGAATACAACTGAATATGAAGCATCGCAGACAGGCATTTATGTCAAAAATCTTTCCTTTACCTATCCCAACAGCAATCACCCAATCCTGAAAAACATCAACCTGACGATTCACCCCAACGAGATGATTGTATTAGTGGGTGAGAATGGTGCTGGCAAGACGACATTAGCAAAGCTATTATGTCGCCTTTATGATCCTAGCCAAGGTGCGATTATTTGGAATGGGCAGGATTTGCGATCGCTTCCATTAGAAGAATTGCGATCGCGGATTGATGTAGTCATGCAAGATTATGCTCGTTTTCCGACTACTGTGCGGGAGAATGTTGCCTTTGGCGATTTACCGAAAATGCAGGATGATGCCGCTATTACCGAAGCGATCGCTGAGGCTGGTTTAGCTAGAGTTATTCAAAACCTCGATCAAGGTTTGGAAACCCTTTTAGGCAAACAGCTAGAAGGTGGTATTGATCTATCTGGCGGACAATGGCAGAGATTAGCGATCGCTCGTGCTTTGTTGCGACTCTCTCCAGCCGAACTCCTCATACTTGATGAGCCAACAGCGAACCTTGATCCGAAAACAGAACATGAGATTTACAACATTTTGCACAGTCTGGCGAAGGGTAGGATAGCTGTTGTAGTCAGCCATCGCCTCGCCTTAGCAAAATTAGCAGACCGAGTAGTAGTACTAGAACACGGTGAAATTATCGAGGTAGGTACTCATGACGAACTCATGGCACTAGGCGGACAGTATCACTTGATGTTTACTCGGCAAGCTAGTAGTTACAACTAAGCAGGGGAGGCAGGGGAGGCAGGGGAGGCAGGGGAGGCAGGGGAGGCAGGGGAGGCATAGGAATAATAACTATTAATCATTGATTGACCAATGCCCAATGCCCCATGCCCCAATTTATTCTGGTAATTTATATTGCTCAACAATACGTTTGGCAAAATCTGGAACGTGCGCTTCTAATTTTTCTGGATGATTCCGCTTCACATACAAATAATTCCGAGTGAAGTGAGAATCAATGGAAAACCGCGCATATTCTAAACCCTTGGGGCCAATCTTTTCGATCACCACACCCATCAATTTCGCTGCCCACATCGGGAGGGTAACGCCTTTATCGTAAGCAGGAATACTTTGCTGTACAGCTTCTTTCCGGTTGCCTTTAGATGTCACTGGTTGAGTGTCTAACTGGTCTTTCACCAACTCCAGCATTTCCTTGCCAGTGTCATTTCTGACTACAATCCATTGCCAGCCGAAGGGTGCGCCCATATAGCCAACGACTAAATCTGCAAGGGAGTTGACGTAATCAAAACAACTCATACAGGATGGGGCAAAAACATCTTTGAGTTTGTTGGTCTTCAAGCCAAAGAAAGGCACTGTTTCAGATGAGCCATCCTCATGTTTGAAGTGAACCCGGAAGTCTTGCATGAATTCATAATGCACAACTGTATCAGGCGATCGGCTGGTGGTTTCTAAGAATTTTTGCAGTCCGGCGCGATTAACATTGTCTACGCAGGGCGTACCCAAAACATACAGCTTTTCTAAGCCAAGTTGTTTTTCTACCGCTCGTAATGCTTGAATTTGGCAACCAACACCAATTACCAACAGCCGCTTCATTCCCGATTTTTCTATCTGTTCCAACACAGAAAGGTTTGGGGAAAGTGTTGGTTTATTTACCCGTGCTGCTAGTATTTCTTCTGGGGTACGAGCGATGACGGGCATGGGTTGAAAACGGTCTTCTTTAGTGTTTTGCACACACACCACACCTTCAACTAAGCCGCGATTCAGCATTTCAATGGCGATGCTGCTAACAATACCCGTCCATTGTGCGCCTTCGATGGGCTGTTGTTTCCGCGCTGCCATCATGTCTTGGTGAACACCAAAGTAGAGTTCATCAGGGTTATCGAGATGGCGCGATCGCGTGTGCGTTTCTGCTTCAAGTTCGCCTATTTGCTGATTAATAAAAGCACAGGCTTCCTTGACATAATGAATATAGTATGTATCACATAGTCCGCACTCGCTACAGAGTTCTTTCGCAGGGCGGCGACTGGTAGGTTTTAAAGCTCTGGCTTTTTTGTGAGGAGAAACTGAGGTCATATAAACTTTTTGTTTTATCCAGGAATCGCTTTTATTACAATACCTTCACTCGCTATGAACTTGACGATAGAGATTGAACTTGCTCTAAGTAGAACGGCGTGAATAATTCAAGGTTTGTAGTGGGGACTTTAGTCCTCTCTTAAGGGCTAAAGCCCTGACTAGAAGCTAATTCAATTAAATTTTACCTTAATTAATGTAGTTTGGTTTTTTCTCCCCGACTTACTTATATGCAGATTTTTGCAGTGGATAGTAAACCTACATTGCCATCAACTATTTTTTGGTCGCCGTAGTTGTTTGGAATTAATTGGGCCGAGAATTTGATTTAGGCTACGCAACTGTTCAGCTGTACCCATACCAATTAGCCGATCTCCCGACATTAAAACCGTATCGCCAGTAGGGCCACCGATTAAAGTTCCATCAAGACGGCGAATTGCCAGAACTAATGCCCCAGATTGCGATCGCAATCTCGCTTTTTGCAAACTCTGACCCACAAAGGGACAAAAAGCCGGGTCGAGTAAAAATTCTTCCATATATAATTGGCGGTCTGCACCTGTCAAAATCCCGTCTACAAAATCCAATACTTGCGGTCTGAGTGCCGCAGCCGCCATCCGCTTCCCGCCAGTAATATAGGGGGAAATGACTTCATCTGCGCCACCGCGTCGTAACTTCTGCAAAGCTTCTTCTGTACTTGCCCGTGCAATCACCCGAATTTCCGTATTCAGGGTTTTGGCTGATAAAACAATATATAAATTCTCAGCATCGGAAGGGAGTGCTGCAACGATACACATCGCCCGTTCAATACCAACTTTCAAAAGTGTGTCATCTAGGGTAGCATCACCTTGATATGCTGTATGACCCTCTAGTTGCGCCCTTTGTACCGATTCCATGTCCGAATCAATCACTACAAAAGGTACGTCTTCTGCCCGAAATTCCTTGGCAATTTGACGACCAGTTCGACTAAATCCACAGATGATGTAATGTTCTGACAGGGATTCCATTAACCGCCTCTGTTGTTGTAGCCGAATTCCTTCTTGAAAGTAGCCTTGAATAATCGCTTCTGTAAATCTGTTGACAATGTAACCGATATTGACTACACCCAACAAAATCAGTGCTATTGTAAACAACCGTCCTCGGCTACCCAGTGGATGCGTCTCTCCATATCCCACAGTTGCGAGAGTGATGACTGTCATGTAAGCTGCATCTTCCCATGACCAACCTTCCACTAGGCAGTACCACAAAGTGCCAATTAGCAGAACACCGCCAAGAGCGATCGTCCCAACCATTAACTCCTTTTGGATACGTTTATATTTTTGCTCAAGTGTTGAAAATGACGTAACAATAGTACTTCTAGCCTAATTTTTCTAGTTTTCTACTAACTTTATACCATTCGTCCTTTTTAGTATATTTAAACTAAGTAAGTGAGCAAAGCTTATATAAGATTTCACTTTGAGGATTAACCAATGACTCAAGCCCTACAAAGAGAACTAGTTACATTTGAAGAATTTATCGCTAAATACCCCGACAATTCAAATAAACGCTACGAACTACACGATGGAGTAGTAATCGAGATGCCACCCCCTACAGGCGACCATGAGGAGATTATTTTATTTTTAATCGAGAAATTTATTTTAGAATATACCCGGCTAAAACTATCTTATGGCTGCCCCAAGACAGCGTTGGTAAAACCATCTGAAAATGAATCCGCTTATTTACCAGATGTGCTGTTGTTAAACCGCCCCAACCTAGTAAATGAACCTCTGTGGAAAAAAGAATCCACTCTTACAGCACTTCCAGCAGCTATGAGGTACATCCTCAAAGCTGAAAGCTATGATAGTCAAGGGGCAAAAGGAAAACTGTATTGCATAATAGCCGGAAGCGCTGTATTCAAGCAGAGTCAATCCCTTTGGTCGTTGAGGTCGTAAGTACAAACTGGAGAGATGATTATTTCACGAAATTGGGTCGTTACGTTCGCGTAGCGTCTCGCAGAGAAGAAATCGGCATCCCTGAATATTGGATTGTAGACTACGCAGCACTGGGAGGCAGACGATTTATTGGCAACCCCAAACAGCCGACAATATCGATTTATTCATTAGTTGAGGACGAATACCAACTCTACCTGTTTCGTGGAAGCGATCGCATTATCTCACCCACTTTCCCAGAATTGAATTTAACCGCAGAGCAGATTTTTAATGCTGGTAATTAAACGGCATTTTTGGGTTTGACCAAGAGAACCTGTTGAACTTGTATAAAACTAAGATGCACCTTGAGATAATTGTTGGCTTGCTGTGTCAATCGTGATCCACAAGATTCCCGACTTCTTTAAGAGGTCGGGGTTCTGTCGCTTTCAATTGCTCAAGTGTTGAGTACAAAATTTTTTCACCACCACCACGCCTTTGAGGTGATATAAGCGTTAGCCTAAGAAGAAGTACAGTTGTGCTAAATAAAAAGTATTTTTTAGGGATTTCTAGGAAACTAGTAAATAACTATATAATGAAAAACTTTCAGGAGGAGCGGTAGTGAGCCTACAAACTCTCGTTGACCAAGCCACCATCCCCCCAGATTCAGGGTCAGCATCTAGTCCCTTTGATACAGATAGCTTTAATGAAGCTGTCATGTCCACCTACGGCCGGTTTCCTTTAGCCCTAGAACGGGGTGCTGGATGCCGGGTTTGGGATACACAGGGACAAGAATATTTAGACTTTGTAGCGGGAATTGCCACTTGTACTTTAGGACACGCCCACCCAGTTATGGTAGAAGCGGTGACACGCCAAATCCAAAAGCTGCACCATGTCTCTAATTTGTACTATATTCCTGAGCAAGGTGAATTGGCAAAATGGCTTGTTGATCATTCCTGTGCCGATCGCGTATTTTTCTGCAACTCTGGAGCTGAAGCTAACGAAGCCGCAATTAAACTGGCGCGGAAATATGCCCACACAGTATTAGACATTGAAAAACCAATTATTTTAACCGCCAATGCCAGTTTCCACGGACGGACTTTAGCAACGATTACTGCCACGGGACAACCGAAGTATCAAAAGTATTTTGATCCCTTGGTTCCTGGGTTCCACTACGTAAATTACAACGATATTAACGCTGTGGAAGTGGCGATTAGCGAGTTGGATGAAGGCGATTATCGAGTAGCAGCAATTCTAATCGAGCCATTGCAGGGAGAAGGCGGTGTGCGTCCAGGAGATGTTGCCTATTTCAAAAAGCTAAGGCAGATTTGCGATGAAACTGGCATTTTATTGATTTTCGATGAAGTGCAAGTTGGTATGGGGCGCAGCGGCAAATTATGGGCTTACGAACATCTCGGCGTTGAACCGGATATTTTCACCAGTGCCAAAGGCTTAGGTGGCGGTATCCCTATCGGCGCAATGATGAGCAAGAAATTCTGTGATGTTTTTCAACCAGGGGAACACGCCAGTACCTTTGGTGGAAATCCTTTTGTGTGTGGTGTGGCACTCAGTGTATGCCAGACATTGGAACGGGAAAATATTTTGCAGAATGTGCAAGATAGGGGTGAACAATTGCGAGATGGATTAAGAGCGATCGCAACCAAATATCCTCAGCACATTAGTGAAGTTCGGGGTTGGGGTTTAATTAACGGTTTGGAGTTGCAAGCCGATATTCAACTAACCGCAGGAGATATCGTCAATGCTGCCATCAAGGAGGGCGTATTACTGGTACCTGCAGGGCCAAAAGTTGTCCGGTTTGTACCACCGCTAATTGTCACAGAAGCGGAAGTCAACACTGCCTTACAAGCTGTGGAAAAGGCAATCGCAACTCTCACAGCTTAGGTAATCAAAAAGCGAGGATAAGTCTTTATGCTTATCTCTCGCTTTTTCTTACTTTTATTTTTTAAGCTATCTATGTGATCTGATATCCCTATCCCCGTATTCTCTTCATTCTGGGTAAATTTCCCGATAAGCTTGGCGACATTGCTCATAATTATCTGGCAAAATCTCGGCATTACCAAAACATAATTGCTCGTGAGTGGTAATTAAAGTTTCATAAGGCTGTATGGGAGTCACAGACGATCGCAGCAATTGCAGATATTCTCCATCTGTGCGACTGAGTTTGTGGGGTGCGTAGACGCCCTGCGGCTTGTCGTTAGACATCGCATTTTGATCTAACTGCTGTAACATTGCTAAATAGACACAACGGCAAGCCTCACGGTAGTTACCTTGACGGTAAAATTGTTGCGATCGCTCCAACAAAAGGGCTATGGATGACTCATTAGAGCGAGTTTTTACGCGAAAATCAGTGATATTGCCGCTTCTATTTAGCCAAGAATATACATAAGGACTGAATTCTCGCCATAATCGCCAACCTACCCAAGCTATAAATAAGCCTATTACCAGCCAAAATAGGAATTTCAGCAACTCAGCAAGCCTTGGGCTAATTGACCACCCAGTAGGCAATTCTGGTAAAGCCTGTCCAAAGCGGTAAAACTGGTATTCCCACCATTCTGCCGCTTGTTGTTGGAATTGAGATAACTGCCAATTCCAGCTAGTTTTTTCAAAAGTATCTGTAGACATAAGGAGGAGTGGGGAATAGCTAATAGGTGTAGATTTATTAGGTGAGCATGAAACCAGGAATGCGCCCAAAACTAAAACGGTGAAAAAACAAGTATCTCAAACAGTCGTCATACGTAGTTTCATGTTAACAAAACAGAATTCAGCAGTCAGTTGCCAGATAAAATACTTGGTGAAGGTAAGAATTCAGCACCCAGAAGTCAGAATTTAAAAGGAATGCAGCATAATTAGTACATTTAGTATCGAATTTTCTCCTAATTCTCTAACTATTCTGAATTCTTACTGGTGAAGTGAATCGGAAATGAAACTTAATACACGTTTTGCACACGTGTGCAAAAATAAGTTCAGTACAGGTTTTGCAGACCTGTGCATAATACAGTCCAAAAGTACCATTTAACAAAATAATATCGACGAGTAGGAAGAGTAGAAAGATATGTTTCAAACTCAAAATAATCCCTTATACTCGCTAGAAGAATGGGATAAAGAATTACTTAATCGCTATCCCGATCCAGAAAGTATAGTTAAAGAAAGTAAATCCACCGAAGAATACAGGAATTACGAAACAACTATTAGAGATACGGTAAAAAAGTTTTATCGGTTAAATCACATTAATCAAACATATAATTTTGTACTCCAAAAAGAAAAAGAATTTTTGAACTTTGATAAAAAAGAAATGTCTGTTTGGGATGCGGTTGAATTTTTGAAGCAAATTGATTGATCAATGTTAGTGTTTTTGACATTGTCATAAATCTTAAATTCGCTAATGTATGCGAATAACTTGATTTAAAGACTTTAGAGCATAAAGGAGTAAATAGAAAAGCTTTTTTTTGTAAAGTTCGATAAACAAAATTAATTTTTACATAGGAACAGGATAAAATAATAACAAAGTTAACCGAAAGATAAAGTCACAAGTTTAATAAAACCAATTTCTAGAAGTTTCACTTGCAAAGCTATTTTCAGAATACGCACTACCGAAGTAATTTCACCCAAAAATAATCTGATTATTCTAAGTAGTGTATTGTTTTAAAATTTGCTTTCACAATAAAAATTTAGTTTTGTGAAACTAATAGTGTTAACTCAAATTGTGTCAAACAAATAAAAATACCTTTGGAGTTAGATTTTCCAAAGCGATTAATATCACTTGATTAGGTCTAAGTTTTCAGACCTAGTTCATATTGTGATAATTGTGCAGACTTATATACTGCTGATCTTTCTCAAATTTAAATCCGATAAATATGAAGAAAATTTTGCTCATAGTTGGCATATTAGGTTTTGCGGTTGTAGGTTGTACAAATGACCCTAAAAAGGACAACATTGCTAATACTACTAACACTGTTACCAATATAAGTGCAGAGACTCTTAGTACTCCAAATAGAAAATTGCAAACAATTGGGGTTGCTTTAGGTGACTTAGGTAATCCTTTCTATAATGCAGTGCAAAAGGGGGCTGAGACAGAAGCCAAGAAAATCGGTGACAATATCAGAGTTAATGCAGTTTCCAGTGCTTTTGATCTGAACCAACAAAGCAACCAAATCGAAAATTTTACGGCTGCAAATACTGACCTAATTATCCTCAGTGCTGTTGATAAAAAAGGAGTTAAACCCGTGATTGATCAAGCAAGGCTTGCAGGTAGGGTTGTGATTGCAGTAGATTCAGCCGTTGATGCAGATGTGGATGCAATGATTAGCTCCAACAATACCCAAGCTGGTGAGGTTGCTTGCCAATATATTGCCGATCGCCTCAAAGGTCAAGGTAGTGTAGTCATCCAATTCGTAATTCGTAATTCGTAATTATAAAACACAGAAAAAGGCTTGATAAAGGAGGGTTAGTATATTTGACCCGGTTTTTCAAATACATCGTTTCACATCGTTTCCAAAATTTGTGTAAGTAAGAATGACTTGTAGGAGATATATGAATGTGAAAAAGATTGCGATCGCCTCTGGTGTTACGCGAAGCGTAATCGCAGCTAGCATACTAGGGATCATTAGTGGTAGTCTTATCGGCTGTACAAATACTTCTCCCGATGGCAACACTGCTATTAAACCTGTTACCAATACTAGTGCAGAAATTAAAACCGCCACTGGGAATAGAAAGTTGCGATCGGTTGCCTTCACCGTTGGCGATCTAAGTAACCCTTTCTTCGTTGTTATGGGACAAGCAGTTGAGGCAGAAGCGAAGAGAATTGGCGGAAAAGATGTCAATGTTATTATAGCTTCCAGTGCCTATGACCTCAACCAACAAGCCAACCAAATTGAAAATTTTACTGCCGCGAATACTGACATCATTGTTTTAAATGCTGCTGATAAAAGTGGAATTAGACCAATAGTTCAAAGAGCAAAAAAAGCAGGTGCAATTGTCATTGCCGTAGACACAGGTGCTGAGGGAGGTGTGGATGCCACCATCACGACTAATAATGTCCAAGCTGGAGAAGTTAGTTGCAAATATATTGCTGACCGCCTCAAAGGTAAAGGTAATGTTGTCATAGTTAACGGGCCGCCAGTAGATTCGGTGATTCAGCGAGTTAGTGGCTGCGAGAGTGTATTGTCCAAATATCCTGATATCAAAATCCTCTCTAAAAACCAGAATGCAGAGGGTAGTCGGGATGGAGGACTCAGAGTTATGACTGATTTACTCACAACCTTTCCGAAGATTGATGCTGTTTTTGCCATTAACGATCCGAGTGGAGTTGGCGCAGAACTAGCAGCTAATCAAGCACAACGTAAAGATTTCTTTATTGTTGGAGTTGATGGTGCGCCAGAAGCTATTACTGCGATCGCAACTAAAGATGGTATATATGCGGCAACTGCTACTCAAAATCCGCGAGGGATGGCTGAAAAAGCGGTTCAAGTTGGCAACGACATTTTAAATGGAAAAAAACCTAGCAATTCCACCATTTTGATTCCAGTTAAGTTGATCACAAAAGATAACGTCAGCACAGAAAAAGGCTGGAAGTAATAGAAATTGCGAATTTGCAATTGGAAATTATGTCTTTTGATATAACCCATTTGGTGCATTTGTAAAGTTTTTGCACATACCTAGAATGTCCGGCAGTTTTCATTTAAATTAATACCAAACCTCATCTTTCTGCCTGTCTTTTTTTAAATAGAAAGATGGGTTTAGAAAGAGGTTAAAACTCTGCTGTACCAAATCAATAACCGCTATGTATGTGCATCAGCGGAGAGTCTGAGTGTGCATTTCTAGCACTCAGACTCTCCCAACAATCTTTATAAACTAACGTTAACAACAAAGGATGAAAATATCTCTTTTCCACTCCTAGTCAGCTTTTAAAACATGATTTTGCGATCAATCAAATATGAATTTATTATTTTCTAATTCAGGTTCGGAAATTTTAAATAGTTTTTACAGGTTTTGCTCATGACAACCAATATTGAAACCTCACTTTCTGATACACCAAATAGCACCCCAGTGTTAGAAATGCAAGGAATTACAAAACGATTTCATGGTGTATCTGCGCTCCAAAATGTTAATCTCACGATTTACCCAGGAGAAGTTCACGCCCTCATGGGTGAAAACGGAGCAGGTAAAAGCACATTGATGAAAATCCTGGCTGGGGCTTACATTGCAGATGAAGGAGAAATTCGCATCAATGGTCAACCTCTGAACATTACCGATCCGGCGACAGCACGTAAATCGGGTATTAATCTCATTTATCAAGAACTGAATGTTGCACCGAATTTAACCGTTACCGAAAATATGTTTATGGGTAGCGAGTTGCGGCGAGGTCAGCTTTTAGACCGCAAAGCGATGCAACTGGAAGCAGAGGAAGTGCTGGAAAGCCTGGGAGCGAATTTTACCGCCCAAACTATAGTTGGTACTTTGTCCATCGCAGAACAGCAGCAAGTCGAAATTGCCAGAGCGCTGAAAGATAAAAGCCGCGTTTTGGTGATGGATGAACCAACAGCAGCCTTATCAGACCGCGAGAGCGACCATTTATTTGATGTAATTCGCAAACTGCGGCGTGATGGTATTGCCATTATTTACATCAGCCATCGCATGGAAGAAATCTATGCCTTAGCTGACCGGATTAGTGTGTTGCGTGACGGTCAATATATTGGCAGTCTCACACGCAGCGAAATTTCTCCCCAGCGATTAGTGCAAATGATGGTCGGTCGCTCCATGCAAGACTTTTATGAACATCAACGGCAAATGAATCCTGGCCCAGTGGTGCTGTCAGTCAGGAATATGAGCGACGCCCGCAAGAAAATTGAGCCGGCTAGTTTTGAACTTCATGCTGGAGAAATTCTCGGTTTAGCGGGGCTGGTTGGTGCAGGACGCACAGAACTATCCCGGCTGATTTTTGGTGCTGACCGCAAAGCCAGTGGTGAAGTATTTCTGAATGGGATGAAACTGGAAATTAATACGCCCAGTGATGCGATCGCAGCGGGAATTGGCTACGTCCCAGAAGACCGCAAAGACCAAGGTTTATTTCTGGAGATGAGCGCCCGCAAGAATATTGCCATCAACACACTTAAGCAGGATGCAAAGGCTGGAATTGTTAACTGGCCTTCAGTTAATCGCCTGTCAAAAGACGCGGTGGAAAACTTTAATATCCGCCTAGCGAATTTGGAAATTAGAGCATTGGATCTTTCTGGTGGTAATCAGCAGAAACTATTGCTAGCGCGTTGGTTAGCCATTAAGCCGAGAGTGTTGATGTTAGATGAGCCGACACGCGGCGTAGATATCGGTGCCAAAAGCGAAATTTACCGAATTATGAGCGAATTGGCAGCACAAGGTGTTGCTATTTTAATGGTTTCCAGCGAACTATCAGAGATTGTCGGCATGAGCGATCGCGTCTTGGTGATGCGAGAAGGACAGCTGGTAGGCGAACTGGATGGCAGTCTTGGCAAAGAAATCACCCAAGAAAAGATTATGCACTATGCAACTGGAGCATCGGAGGTATTAGCATCATGAGTCAGACAGTCAGACCACCTATCAATAAATCAGCCAATAATTCCGCAGCTCGCAACCGGAAATCAATTAGCACTTTTCTGGAAGTTGCAGGTATTCTGCCAATCCTAGTAATTATCTGCATCTTATTTGCATTCCTTTCTCCCAACTTCCTCACCGGCGGTAACATCATTAATATCTTGCGTCAGGCATCAATGAATATTGTGCTGGCGACAGGAATGACCTTTGTAATTCTCACCGGAGGTATTGACCTTTCAGTTGGGTCAATCTTAGCTGTTTCTGCCGTAGTTGCCCTGCTAGTATCGTTACTGCCGGCTTTAAGTTGGGCAGCTGTACCTGCTGCGTTGCTGGCAGGATTGCTGTTAGGCTTACTCAACGGTGCGCTCATTACCTTCTTGGATGTACCACCTTTTATTGTCACACTGGGTTCACTGACAGCCTTGCGGGGTGTCGCCTTTTTGATTGCGAAAGGGACAACGCTGATTAACCGGGACATAAATTTTGCTTGGGTAGGTAATAATTATGTTGGCCCCCTGCCGTGGCTAGTGATAATTGCCCTACTGACTGTAATCGCTAGCTGGTTTGTGTTGCGGCAAACTGTTTTAGGAGTGCAGATATATGCCGTTGGTGGTAACGAGCGGGCAGCCAGATTAACTGGAATTAAAGTTAATCGGGTATTGCTATTCGTCTATGGTATTAGCGGATTACTGGCAGGTTTAGCAGGAATCATGAGTGCCAGCCGACTGTATAGTGCTAGTGGCGTATTGGGTCAGGGTTATGAATTAGATGCGATCGCAGCTGTTATTTTAGGTGGAACCAGCTTTACAGGCGGTATTGGTACTATTGGCGGCACACTTTTAGGTGCATTAATTATTGCGATTCTCAACAACGGTTTAACCTTGTTAAACCTCTCTTACTTCTGGCAACTAGTCGTCAAAGGACTAGTAATTATTTTGGCAGTAATGATTGATCGGTTACGCAGACGTTCTAGACGTTGAAAAAGAGGCAGAGGGGCAGGGTGCAGGGTGCAAGGGGGAGAATGAAGAATTACCTCTTTCCTCCATGCCCAATGCCCCATGCCCCATGCCCCATGCCCCATG
>JBGTMK010000411.1:0-2916 GCA_041743605.1 Nostoc sp. | reverse complement strand
CAAATCCAACCTTTCACTTTAATTCTGTTGGCGGATACCGTAGTATTTTGTTTTTTTTCGGAAGTTCCAAAAACAACTATATTCGGAAGATTATTGATGATTTTTCTAACCAGCAGCAGCAGTTAGCTACGTATCAAGTGCCATTTTTTGGCGTGAGCATAGATCCAGATGACACTTTCCTGACAGAGTTAATACAGAATAAAACTTATTTCAAATTTCTTTGGGATTTTGAACGGAAAGTTAGTTTCCAATACGGTGTTTGTCAACCAACTGGGCAGGGAAACAACGAACTACAATACAGACCAACAATTTTTGTTTTGGATGAAAATCTACGAGTTATACAGGTTTTGCCAATCTTAGCTACTACTCAACCTTGGGAGGAAGTATTTGAGTTTATCAAAAGCTTACCGGCAATCTCACAAAATATTCCAGCAGCAAGGCAAGCACCTGTTTTATTTATACCCAATGTGATAAATCAAAGTTTTTGCCAACATTTAATTGATTTGTACGAAGCAGATGGTGGTGAAGATTCTGGCTTCATGCGACAAATCGACGGCAAAACAGTTGGAGTCTATGACTATGAATTTAAAAAACGCCGAGACTATTTAATTTCTGATCCTCAACTATTGAAGCAAATCAATGAAATGATGATGCGACGGGTTAAACCAGAAATAGAGAAGGCGTTCCAGTTTAGTATCACTCGCTTTGAACGCTACCTCGTATCCTGCTACGAAGCAACTGATAAAGGCTTCTTTAATCGTCATCGTGATAATACTACCAGAGGTACGGTACACCGAAGATTTGCTATGTCATTGAATCTCAATACTGGCGCTTACGAAGGCGGAGAACTACGATTTCCAGAGTATGGACTCCAGCTTTATAGTCCCAATGCGGGAGAAGCAGTGATTTTTTCTTGCTCTCTACTGCATGAAGCTACCCCTGTCACAAGTGGACGGCGTTTTGTTCTACTGTCGTTCTTTTACAATGATCAAGATGCCCAGTTACGGCAAGAAAATAGCAAGTATATTGTACTCGATAATACTGATGGTGGGTAGCTAAACTTTCTAATTAAGAGATTTGACCAAATCCACCGCCGCCAGGAGTTTCTATTACAAAAACATCTCCAGTTTTCATCTCTACTGATGCTGTGCTATCTAAATTCTCTTCGATTCCATTCTGACGTTGTATCCAGTTGCGTCCTATTTTTCCTGCTTCCCCACCATTTAATCCAAAGGGAGGAATCAGCCGATGGCCAGAGAGAATATTAGCTGTCATGGGTTCTAGAAATCGAATGCGGCGAACAACTCCATTACCACCCGAATATTTTCCTTTACCACCGCTATCGGGACGAAGACTAAAGCTTTCTAAAAGAACAGGATAACGGGTTTCTAGTACTTCTGGATCGGTCAAACGGGAGTTCGTCATGTGAGAATGGACACCATCAGTTCCATCAAAATCAATTCCCGCTCCAGAGCCGCCGCAGATAGTTTCATAATATTGATATTGCTCATTACCAAAAGTAAAATTATTCATCGTTCCTTGAGAAGCAGCCATGACACCCAAAGCACCATATAAAGCATCAACAATGGTTTGAGAAGTTTCTACATTACCTGCTACTACTGCTGCGGGATAGGTTGGGTTGAGCATACAACCAACCGGGATAATAATTTCTAGAGGATTAAGACACCCAGCATTGAGAGGAATATTATCATCAACTAAAGTACGGAAGACATATAAGACTGCTGCTTGAGTTACAGCTTTGGGAGCATTAAAATTACTATTTAGTTGTAGAGAAGTTCCAGTAAAATCGATGGTAGCACTGCGGTTTTCTGGGTAAATCGTTACTTTAACTTCAATTTGCGCTCCATCATCCATTTTATAAGTAAATGAGCCATCTTTGAGAACTGCGATCGCACGTCTAACAGACTCCTCAGCATTAGCTTGCACAAATGTCATATAAGCCTGAACAGTATCAAGCTCATATTGTGAAACCATTTTACGAAGTTCTTGAACTCCCCGTTCATTTGCGGCAATTTGTGCTTTGAAATCAGCTAGATTTTGGTCAGGGTTACGAGCCGGATAAGTATGATTTAAGAGGTGCTGTCTTACTGCGTTTTCTCGAAATTTTCCCTCTTCAACCAAAAGGAAATTATCAAAGAGAATTCCTTCTTCTTCTACTGTGGTACTGTCAGGAGGCATTGAGCCAGGAGTAATTCCACCGATATCGGCTTGGTGTCCACGAGAAGCAACAAAAAAGAGAGGAGTGAAGCATGGATTATTTTCACTACTTTCCAAAAATACAGGGGTAATTGCAGTGACATCAGGAAGGTGGGTTCCGCCATTATAGGGGTTATTAGATAGATAGACGTTTCCTGGTTTTAGGGTGTCGCCTTTATCATTAATTAAACTGCGGACACTTTCACTCATTGAGCCTAAATGTACAGGAATATGGGGGGCATTTGCTACTAATAATCCAGAAGAGTCAAAAATAGCACAGGAGAAATCTAGTCTCTCTTTGATATTCACTGATGTGGCTGTGTTTTGTAACACAATTCCCATTTGTTCGGCGATAAATTGATAGAGATTTTTGAATATTTCTAAGCGAACGGGATCTGGTTGAGATTTGTCATTTGTCATTTGTCATTCGTCATTTGTCTTGGTCATTTTAAGCCTATTTATGTTTCTTAGCATAATTTGGTTGATTTCCAACGACTTACTTATCTATTTTGTTGATTCTGAGGCGTTAGAAAAATTTATGACTTCTAAGAGGATGTTTTAAGTAACCACGCAAAATTAATTACAGTCATTGCGAGCGAAGCGTTCGCGGAGCGTCTCGTAGAGAAGCAATCCCAGCCTTTGCGATTGCTTCATTTCGCTTCGCTGCATTCGCAATGACATTGTGTAATTAATTTTGTT
>JBGTMK010000410.1:0-5773 GCA_041743605.1 Nostoc sp. | reverse complement strand
ATCATGATTACCCTCTGTGATTTGCCCATAATCTCGGCTACCATCGCCCATAAATAAATACTCCACTTCCATAACAGCGGATTCCAAACCGGCTCGGCGATTGGTGGCACACAAAATTGAAGTAAATATGGGGTAAATGGATTTCACAGAAAATTTCACCTATTGAACATTCCTTTAAACATACTACACTTGTATTACTATCCTGTCTATACCTTTAAGGAGAAAAACTAATGCATACGATCGCTCGCACCCCAACCACCGACATGGAAGTTACCAGCATCCGCCTAGAGCGGGAACTCAAAGATAAACTCAAAGAAATCGCTGGGAATCAGGGATATCAAGCTCTGATCCGAGATATTCTTTGGAATTATGTCCAGCAAAAATCAGGTGAGTGGAAGCCGAGATTTTCGCGAGCAGACATTCGAGCTAGCATCGCTGCCACAGCTCAGCAGGAAGAACGCTGTGTACTTACAGGTCAATTAATTCAACCCCAACAACCGATGTTGTTAGGACTGACGAGGAATGGCGATATGGTTCCTCTGAGTGTCGAGAGTTTGGCTGGATAGTCTGATATTCAGATGAATGCAGCCCAGTTATTATTGCTAATAATTGGGCTGCATTCAAAATTTAGCTTCATTAATATTTTACTGAGAGTTACGGAGATCAAAGAGTAACTTGTTAAACCTACTAGGTTTTTACAAACCGTAATAAAAATATATAAAATAACTTAAGTAATTTTACGTGAGCCAAAGGGCAATTTTGCTGTAATTCCAGAGAAATTACGGTTTGTGTATACTTACAGAGAAGATAAAGTTAGTGAATTATTTCAATATAAAGCAGTTAAAAATAAGCTAACTGAAGCATTTATAGGATATCTTAAGTATTCTATTTACTTATGTACCAATGTAGCAATTTGCTTGATACAGTGGAAATTTGGCCATCTGAGATAGAAAAGGGCTATAACAGGTGAGAGAAAGTATTCATACAATATTTGTCAATTATCAGGGTGTAGCAACACAACTAACGGTGAAAAATATGCCAAGAAGTTGGGTGCAAGAACAATTGGGTTATTATCCGAGGGCGTGCCAATAATGAAAAAGCCTTTATCATCGCCGCCACATTACGTAGATGACATAGATCGACTACAACCTTACCAAGTCAAGCTGATGCAGCATCAGGAAGAACCTGCCCGTGAGTTGGTACAAAAGATTAACCAAATCATTGCCAATAGATCGACGACGGCATTAATGCTCCAAGATATTGCCCAATTGCTAGGAGTTGCTTTTCAAGTAGATTGCTGCTGCTTGGTTTCCGTGACGGGTGAGACATCCGAAGCAACTACTACTAATTGGTGTGCTGATGAGTATTTAGGGTTGCCACACCCCGAAGAAATGTTTTCGATGGAACAGTTGCTCATGCACTCGCCAGTGCTGCAATGCGCCGCCCAAGCATTGACTATTGAAGACATTTCCATCATTCAGAATAGTCTGGTAATTGGGTGTCAATATTTGCCACTACCAATAAAAACTGTTTTGGCAATTCCCACCAGATTTGGTGGCAATAATAATGGAGTGATTAATCTGATTAAATTCCAACCCTATGAATGGAGTGAATCAGAAAAACAATTACTCACAGAAGTGGAGTCGGCTTGCGCGATCGCTTTTTCTAGAGTGGCACAAGCTCAACTCATTGCTCATCAAAAGCAGTATGTGCAAAAGAGTGAGCAGCATCAAAGCTTGATCAAGCAATTAACTATATTGAGTCGTAGCAACTTGGAGCTTAATCAAATGCTCCAGTTAGTTATCGCCTCGACTGCCGAATCTCTACAGGCAGATCGGGGTTTGCTCATATCACTAAAATATACAGATCCACTATTTAGGACTCAAGCTAAAAAACAAATTCCCAAAGCGAAAGCTACTGTGATTGGTGAATGGGCTAGGGAAACACAAAATTCCGGTACTAGTAAACCAAGCACCCTAGCTCAGTCTTTCTTGCTTTCAGACTGTGGTTTATGCCAGCGTGCCTTCATGGATTCTGGAAAAGCAGTAATCTTCGATGACTATACAGACCAAAACGATACCTTGACAGCAGCTCCATTATTTGAAATAGAGGAATTGCCGGCGGTACTTTTAGTGCCATTAGAGAGTCAAGGTAAAATCTTAGGTTTCTTAGTGCTACAGCAATCTGTGATTCGCAGTTGGCAACCAGCAGAATTAAATCTTGTGGAAATGGTTTGCGCTCAAGTGAGTAACGCCATAATTCAGTCACAGACATTGCGCCAAGTACAAACTTTGGTAGATGAGCGGACGGCGAAACTTCAGAGTAGTCTGGAACTGCAAGCGAAATTGCATGAAAGAACACGCCAGTATGTTGAGCAGCTACGGAAACTCAACGAACTCAAAGATGAATTTTTGAGTAACATGAGCGATCGCTTGCGCTATCCTCTGACAAATATGCTGATGTCAATTCGTAACTTGCGTTTGCCAGGAATAGCACCAGAGCGTCAAGTTAGATATCTGGATATCCTAGAGCAGGAATGTACTAAGGAAATCAACTTAATTAATGACTTGTTGACACTCCAGAAACTAGAGTCGCCTCATGAAGCCCCGCAATTAGAATCTATAGATTTAAATACTAGAATCCTAGATATAGCAGCATCTTTTGAGAAAAAACTTGCAGAGAAGGGATTAAAAATTTCTGTAGATTTACCAGAGGAATCGCTAAAACTGCAAACTGAACTGGAGAGTTTTGATCGCATCCTGCAAGAATTGTTAACGAATGCCTGTAAATACTCAGAGCATGATACTATCGTTCATTTGCAAGCTGCTCACCGAGTTGATCAACAAATTGATCAAGTTATCATGAAGGTGACGAATACAGGACGTGCTATCTCCGAAGAAGAAGCAACCTATATTTTTGACAAGTTCCGTCGTGGGAAAGGGCGTTGGACTCCGGGGACTGGCTTGGGACTTGCTCTACTCAAGTCTTTAGTGCAGCATTTGAATGGAGCGATCGCTGTTCAAAGTGTTCAAATCTCGGATTCTGAACAGAGTGAAATTTGCTTCACCCTGACTCTGCCCCAATTCTCTGACGAAAGCAAACCATAATTCTGAAAGTGACTAAAAAACAGAACACAACAGAGAACCCTGATTTCCAGTCTCCTAATGATGACATCAACCTCGAAGGTGATTTGACTGCTGATACAATCACTTTGGCAGCTAAGATAGAAGTCCAAATTGAGAAAATAGCAGAACGACAGCGGCAAATCAGCGCTAAAGTTAAAATTCCCCAACCAGTGGAACGAATCTGGAAGGTTCTGACAGATTATGAAGCCTTGTCTGACTTTCTCCCCAACCTCGCCAAGAGTCGTCTAATCGAGCATCCTAATGGTGGAATTAGACTTGAGCAAGTAGGCTCCCAGCGCTTACTGAATTTCAATTTTTCTGCGCGGGTAGTTCTAGATTTAGAAGAATGCTTCCCCAAAGAAATTAATTTTCGCATGGTAGAGGGAGATTTTAAAGGCTTTTCTGGTAGCTGGTGCTTAGAGCCTTATTCCCTCGGTGAGTATGTAGGAACAAATCTTTGCTACACAATTCAAGTTTGGCCTAAACTCACTATGCCGATAGGAATCATTGAAAATCGCCTGAGTAAAGACCTTCGGTTAAATCTTCTGGCTATTCACCAACGTGTAGAAGAGTTAGCCAACAAAGAACCGTATGTATAATTAAACGATCATTCAGCAGTAACTCTGGATGATCGTTTTTATTCATAAATCTGTAGAAATACACACTTCTACTTTTTTAGTACCCCCAGGGGAATTCGAATCCCCGTTACCTCCGTGAAAGGGAGGTGTCCTAGGCCTCTAGACGATGGGGGCATCGGACTCAGACCTTTTATAAGTTAACCAATTTCCTTGCCTTTGTCAACAGCTTTTGCCAAAAAAAGTTTGTGGCAGGTAAACTGGGTGGATGCAAAAGCTTGAAAAGGATACAAAGAGATGGAAACACAAAAAAAATTCCGTAGAAGCTTCTGTGGAAGGCCGCAGGGTGCATCAGTATCCGGTGCTGGCGATTTGAAGAGATGTCCAGATAGAAAAAACGTTAAATTCAGCAATGGACAAAGGGTATGATGTTGTACCCTGTAAAGTTAATGTCTACGGTTTTTTACAAAAGATTTTGAAATAAATCGCTCAAAATCTACAACATGGAAGCATCTTTTGAAATCACCTTACAGATGGCGATCGCCGTCCTTGCAGGTATTAGCGCCCAGGTGCTGGCTGCATACTTTCGCATACCTAGCATCGTCTTGTTATTGCTGTTGGGCATCTTGTTTGGCTCTGATGGCATCGGGCTGTTGCATCCCCATTTGCTAGGCACTGGGCTGGAAGTTATTGTCGCTCTAGCAACGGCAATTATTTTGTTTGAAGGCGGTCTTAACTTGGATCTGCGAGAGTTGGGTAGGGTTTCAGTCAGCCTGCAATTGCTCGTCACTCTAGGAACGCTGATCACACTGCTTGGTGGGAGTATGGCTGCTCACTGGCTGGGTGAATTTCCTTGGAACATAGCTTTTCTCTACGCTTCTATAGTCGTGGTGACAGGCCCAACCGTCGTTGGCCCTTTGCTTAAACAAATAAATGTAGATCGGCAAGTGGCAACTATTTTGGAAGGAGAAGGGGTTTTAATTGACCCTGTAGGGGCTATCCTCGCCTTCGTTGTCCTCGATACCATTTTGAACGGCGATGCTGACCCGATTAATGCGATCGCCGGTTTACTCATGCGCCTGGGTGTTGGTGCGGCAATTGGTGGTGCTGGCGGTTATCTGATGAGTTTGATTTTCAAACGCGCTGATTTTCTGTCATTCGAGCTAAAAAACTTAGCGGTGTTGGCGATACTTTGGAGCCTGTTTACCTTATCGCAAATGATCCGTAGTGAATCGGGAGTAATGACAACAGTAGTTGCAGGAGCAGTCTTTGCTAACTCCTCAGTCCCAGAAGAACGTCTGTTAAGGAGCTTTAAGGGTCAACTGACAATTCTCAGCGTCTCGGTGCTATTTATCTTATTAGCTGCTGATTTATCCATTGCCAGTGTCTTTGCTTTGGGCTGGGGTAGTTTATTCACTGTTTTGGTACTAATGTTTGTCGTTCGCCCGATTAATATTCTGTTGTGTACCTGGAACAGTGACCTAAACTGGCGACAGAAACTGTTTTTAAGCTGGGTTGCTCCTAGAGGAATTGTTGCTGCCTCCGTAGCCTCTTTTTTTGCAATTTCCCTGACACAGCGAGGCATTAACGGCGGTGATTCCATCAAAGCTTTAGTTTTTCTCACAATTATCATGACTGTTGTCTGCCAAGGTCTAACAGCTGGTTGGGTTGCTAGATGGCTGCAAATCACTTCCAAAGATGCAACTGGGGCAGTGATTGTGGGTTGTAATCCCTTAAGTCTTTTGATTGCCCGGTTCTTTCAAGAACGGGGTGAAAATGTGGTCATGATTGATACTGATCCCCAATGTCTTGTTCAAGCTGAGGCGCAAAATCTTCGAGTTATTGCCAGCAGTGCGCTGGATGCTGCTGTTTTGGAAGAGGCTGGACTTGCCTCTATGGGTACTTTTTTGGCTATGACAAGTAATGGCGAGGTGAATTTTGTTTTGGCTCAACGAGCATCTGAGGAATTCAATCCGCCACGTGTCTTAGCTGTTTTCCCGCGTAATCCGCAAGCGAGTACTTCTGTTAGTAATAAAGTTAATCAAGCTTTTATCCCAGACTTAGCAATTAAGA
>JBGTMK010000409.1:0-24535 GCA_041743605.1 Nostoc sp. | reverse complement strand
TTTGCCAATACCTTTCGGGGACTGTATCAGCGGCAAATCGCATTAATTCAGGAGTATGGAGGACAGTTAGAATTGCTTTACCGCCGTCGTTATGAACGAGGAGAAAAAACTTATGCGTCTTCCAGATGAACCAGAACTTCCGCTACAGATCAACATTTTGCCGATGATTGACGTGATTTTTGCAATTTTGACATTTTTCATCATGTCAACTTTGTTTTTAACACGTTCAGAAGGTTTGCCAGTAAATTTACCAAAGGCAACTACGGCACAACAACAGCAAGTTCCTACTAAAATTACCGTTACGGTAGATGAAAAAGAACAGGTAAGCCTGAACCGTAAACCAATTGCGGTTGATGATTTGACAGAACAACTACGTGCTTTAGTTGGGTCAAACCCAGAAGTGTTGGTGATTATTAATGCTGATGAGAGAGTTGATTACGGTCGGGTAGTAGCCGTGATGGATCGGGTTCGTCAAGTTAAAGGGGCAAAGTTAGCGATCGCTACCCAAAAATAAACAGTAGAAATATTGTATATACATAAGAAGTTTAGAGAGTCAGGAAAATTCTATAAGTCTGACTCCTAACTCCTTGGCCTTGGTATTTCACCAGAAAATCAGCAAAAGATATTTGAGACATTTTTTACAGATTGATATATCAAGGCTTGTGCCTGTTTGAAATGGTAGGTTTATTTACGCCGCGTTGTCTAGCGATCGCATATCAGATTGTGGTAGAAAAGCATCACGATAAAATTACTTGCAAATCTGAGTTATATCATGTCCGCTTAATCACTTATGATATGTCATTGCGAATGGAAGGGAGTGAAACGAAACAATCACAGAATCATTGCGATTACTTCGCTCCGCTATCGCTGCGTACCCCCTGCGGGAACGCTAAGAGCGAACGTAATGACAAGTATTTAGTCGGATATGATATTAGATCGAGGAACAGAATTTGCGTTGGCTCTGCCGACCGCAGGTATCGCTTTACCAATTTCTCATCCTTAAGCTAGTAGCTTTCAAAATTTTATTAGTTCATTATGAAACGTGCGTGTCCTAATCTTTTAGGAGACTCACGCAAGTATACCTACGCATAATAACTCCAAGCCAGTTTTGGCCAACTTTTTGAGAATAAAGGAAAAACAAACTTATGGGACTTTTCGATCAAATTCTCGGTGCCGTCGCTAATCCCAATCAACAGGGCAGTTTAGGTCAGCTGGGAAGTATTGTTAACACTGTACAGCAGTTGAGCCAAAGCACAGGCGCAGATCCATCTACCATCCAATCAGTTTTGTCAATTGTCGGTGGTCAAGTGCGTTCTGCTTTACAACAAAAGCAAGCCACAGATGGTCATGAAGCCGCACAAACTATAGTGAATCAATATGCTGGGACTTCTCCTAACCCCCAAGCCGTCAATTCGCTGTTTTCTCCTCAGATACAACAGCAGGTAGCTCAGATTGCAGCCCAACGCACTGGGTTAAATGCTGGTATAGTTCAACAATTGCTGCCTTTAGCAGTACCTTTAGTACTGAATTTTTTACAATCAGGTGCCAATGCTAAAAATCCCCAAGCTGGCGGAAATTCCGTACTAAATTCCTTCTTAGATGCTGACGGCGATGGCGATGTCGATATTGCTGATGCCATCCAAATGGCTAGTCGATACATCAGACGCTAAGATTTTCCTCCCTTCCCCACTCCCCACCCTTCTCTACGAAACGCTCCGAGCATCCTTGCTCAGAGCATCATTCCAAACTCCAAACTCCAAGAAGCCGCTTGTCGTCAGACATCGGCAATTAGGCCTTGCTAGATTCTTAGCAAAGACATAGGCTGAGAACATGGGAAATTTGCAAATATAAATTCAGACAGTCTATGTCTAAGTTTTTTGACTGTATCACTGAGGAACTGCAAAACTTTATTGCAGCCCAACACCTTTTCTTTGTTGGTTCTGCACCTTTGAGTCTTACAGGTCATGTTAACCTGTCTCCTAAAGGTCAAGACTGCTTTCGCATCCTCTCTCCCAACCGAGTAGGTTACGTAGACCTCACAGGTAGCGGTAACGAAACATCCGCCCATTTGCAAGAAAATGGGCGCATAACCTTCATGTTTTGTGCTTTTGAAGAACCTGCGTGTATCCTGCGTCTTTACGGTCAAGGAAGCACGATTTTACCGAATTCTCCAGACTGGAATTCCCTATACTCTCAGTTTTTGCCGATACCTGGAACTCGTCAAATTATCGTCGCTGATATTGAAAAAATACAGACCTCGTGTGGTTTTGGCGTACCACTTTATGAATATCGAGGTCAGCGCCAGACTCTAGTAACCTGGGCTAGTAAAAAAGGTGAACAGGGAGTTCGAGAATATCAACAGCAGAAAAATCTCGTCAGCATTGACGGTTTAGCAACACCACTGAGTAAATTACCGTGAACTACCTACACCGATTTGGAGTACCAAATACGGTATAGGCTTCTGGTACATCTCGCAATGCTGCCAGAACTTCCTTAGAGGTACTATTAGTAGTAGATTCACCCACTACCGGATTCCCTTTACGGCGCTTTATCGTCGGGAACAGTCCCAGCCCGACGCGCTTAATGTTCACAGCAGAATTAATATCTCGATCAACATTAAGCCATTCTTGGGGGTCAAAATAATTCCTGATTGAGCAATCAGTAAACACAAACTCATCTCGATAGCTCAACAACATTGATGTGTAAGCAGGATTTACCTTCACTACTACTGCTCCAGCTTTTAAGGCTATGTAGTCCAGGATAGTGAAGAATTGTCCAAATGCAGCATCATTCCAGGATTTGTTTAGTCCTGATTTAGCTGACTGTCCATTGGAAACAAACTTTCCATCATCATCTTTTTTAGCTTTGTTTCGTTTAGTTAATCCTCGCAAATTCAAATCTTCGTGATAAAAAACTTTTTTACCAGTCCTGACTATTGCATGAGCAGTTTTATAAGCATGGTCTTTACGGGAACGGGCAATACGTTGATGCTGCCTACCTTCACGTAATGCTAGTTTTTTTCTAGGCTTAGAACCTTTTTTCTTGAGAGCCTTCCGCTTTGAAACAGAAGCTAATCGCAACTGATTTTTACGGAACGACTTGACAGAAGGTAACTTCGTATTTTGGGAAGTAGCAAGATAGTCATCTTCAAGTAGCACTGCATCCATCCCTAACGAGTTATCCCAAGTTGGAACAACGTCGTCAAGGTTAAATGTTGGTACGGTTGGGTCAAAGAGTACTATCGTTGCATACCAGCCGTCAGCTTTACGAGTCAAAAGAATATTTTTTAATTGAAAGCCTTGTGGTAACGGTCTGTGCAAGCGAATTTTTAACCAACCACAAAGTTTAGAAGCTGAGATGAATAACCAATCTTTTTCTGTCCTTTCAATAGTTATGGCTTGACCTTCTATCTTTAATGTGCGAAACGAAGCAGTGTTTTTAAAACGAGGTTTACCACTTCTTTTGCCATTGGAATCACCAGCCAAAAATCTATCAAAGGCAATACCTACCCGCCGAGAAATATCTTGCATCGTCTGAGATGGCAACTTTGTATAATCAAGCAATTCTCCTGAATACCCGACTTTTACAAAGTCTTTTTTTAATAAGGGGAGTAGTTTTTTCTGACTATAATAATTTGGATTATCTCGAAGCGTGAGTGGTGGCAAAGAGCATGATATTTGACAAAATTCTCCTTGCGGAAATACTACATAATCATGGTTTTGCTCCCACCAATTGAATCTATCTCCTAGCTGATAATTGTACCAATATCGCCCAATTCTTAACCACTCATTTAATTGTAATTTTTGGTTAGTGTCTGGATAAGTGCGGTACTGATAATTAAGCAGCATAAGGAAATCACCTACTTGGTTGTATTTGGTGTTGATTGTGGAGGCGTGACAGTTGAAGCTCTCAAAAAATATGTTGAATCCCAAGATAAGCCGAAATAATAAGATCATTAATTACTCAACTGTCCTTAGACCGAATCAGCCTACGGCTAATATTGGTCTAAGGACGTTTCGTAATTAATCGCCTTATATCCCGACACTAAATCCGGTATAGGATTATGGTGCGGGGCTTACGGCGCAAAAGCTAACTTGAACTCATGGATTGCGGAATCTCCCTTACAGCAGTTTTCATGTATTTGAACATTACCAAAGTAAGTTGCGTCATATTTTTAATACCTATAAAGCTTATAGAACAATCCGCACTTAATGTAGTTTGGTTTTTTCTCGCCGACTTACTTAATTAACCCGATGCCTCCTTTCGCAAATTCTTCAACAGTTTTTTGTGAGAATTCATGAGTTGCGATCGCTTGCAACATTGCCAGTGGTAAAGTCAAATGATGCGCCCCGGCTTGCAATGAGGCTGCTGCTTCTTCGGGAGATTTGATACTAGCTGCCAAGATTTCCGTATCACTGCCTTTGAGTACACTAGCCATATCCCGCACCAAAGCAATACCGTCACCTAACAATCGGGTAGCGCGATTTACATAAGCTATGGCAATTTTAGCTCCTGCTTCCTGTGCAACTGCTGCCTGGGCTGCACTATAAATCGCTGTCACCGAACAGGTAATCTCTGGTGAGAGACTTGCCACCACTTCAAACCCTAACGGTGTTGCGGGAATCTTCAAAATTGTTTGTGAACCAATAATCTCGAAAGCTTTTCTACCTTCAGCTAGCATCCCAGCTTTATCAGATGCCATAAGTTGATAGTATAACGGGCCAGAAGTCAAGGCAACCAATTTTTTGAGCGTGGTTTCTGGTGGGGTATCGCTTTGAGACAACAACGTGGGATTTGTGGTAATGCCTTTCACCCATCCCCAAAGCTTAACAACTTCAGCTTCCGATGCGATCGCTGAGTCTAGATATAGTGCCATAATTTTTCCTAAATCGATTGTTAAAATTAATTCACCAAATGTGCAACTTAGACTTTCTTACCTATCAAAGTATTCTCCACTATTTCCTAGCCCTTGGCATACTTATGAATTCTTGAAGCAGCTTTCAAGAGATAATCCTTGTTATACAGCAGCCTACACGGAGAAATTAATATGACATCTCCAGAAACGGTTACATGGCTACAAGAACGGACGAGTTTAGGAATTCTCTCATCTGAGGTGTTAAATGCGATCGCACAAGTAATTGAAGAACAAGTTGTACCAGCCGAAACTGACTTAGTTAGGGAAGGCACTCCTCCAGAAGCCCTTTATATTCTCCAAGAAGGTCAACTCGAAAGCAATAGCACCAATCAAACCAACCCGGCCTTAGCTTGTGGATTCCTTCCCGGAGCAGTGATTGAACTCAAAGAATTGCTGTTGGATGAATTAACACCATTCACAATTAGGACGGTGACAGAATGTCACTTGTGGGTTGTACCTGCTGCTAAATTTCATGAATTAGTCAGCCAATACCCCGAAATTGCTCAGGCTTTTTCCCGCCAATTGGTTCAAGAATTAGCTCAGGTGACATCTGCACTTGGCTATGAACAAGAACGTTCCGTAGCTTTGCGGCCATATTTCGTCACTAAAGCACAACGGGGAATTGTGGGCACAAGTCGCTATGCTGTGCGGCTACGGGAGCAAATTCGGGAAGCTGCTGCTGACCGCAAATCAGTTGATATTTTCGGAGAACCAGGGTTAGAAAAAGACAACATAGCAGCCCTTATCCACTTTGGTTCGCCAAAACGGCGAGAACCAATTATTAAAGTAAATTGTGGCATTCTCCAAACGAGTGGTGCAGATTTATTTGGTCGCGCTGGCGGTAAACCTGGATTGTTGGAATGGTTAGGAGAAGGGACTCTGGTTCTCAACAATATCCAAGAATTGCCCGAAGAATTGTTACCTCCCGTGACGCAGTTACTCAAAACTGGCACATATACCCCCGTGGCTCGTTCTGGAGAACCAACACCTGAACCTCGTCCCAGTCGAGCCAGAATTCTGATTGTCTCAGAAAAAACTCAGCCGACAATTGAACGTTCTGTTGGTCATATTATTAAAGTACCGCCGCTACGGGTGCGGAAAGCCGATATTCAAACACAGGTTGAATATTATACTAGTCTTTACATTCGATCTAGAGGCGTTCCGAAACCGCACATTACCCCAGAAGCTTTGCGTCGCCTCCAGTCTTATGATTTTCCTGGCAACCTCAAAGAATTGAAAAATCTCGTAGAAAGAGCGATCGTGCAAGCTGAGGGTGCCAATGAATTAACAGAAGAAATTTTCTGGCCAGCCGAAACTAAGAAAAAACGATTTCGGGTGAATTTGTTAAATGCCTATCCTAGTTTACGGCGGTTTTTACGTAGCCCTTGGTGGCCTGATCGCATTAATTATGGTTTTACTGCAACAGTTTTTGCCATCAGTGTTGCAATATTATTTATTGGGCCACAAACTCGCGATCGCAATTTCGTATTAAATCTATTTTGGGCTTGGTGGTGGCCTTTCTTCTTATTTCTCTTTCCTTTTTTGGGACGTATCTGGTGTTCTGTTTGTCCCTTCATGATTTACGGCGAAATTACCCAAAAGTTATCTTTATGGCTGTGGCCTCGAAAACTCAAACGCTGGCCAAGAGAACAAGCTGAGAAATGGGGCGGATGGTTCATGTTTGGTTTGTTCTCCCTAATTTTTTTATGGGAAGAACTTTGGCATTTAGAAAATACCGCCTACCTCAGCGCTTGTTTACTATTGTTAATTACCTCTGGGGCGATGATTTTCTCGGCTCTTTTTGAGCGGCGATTTTGGTGTCGGTATCTCTGCCCCATTGGCGGGATGAATGGTTTATTTGCCAAACTATCAATGACGGAACTCCGGGCACAGCAAGGTATTTGTTCTGCTAGTTGCACCACTTATCAATGCTATAAAGGTGGGCCGCAAAAGGGCGAAGGGTTGGAAACCAATGGATGTCCTTTATACTCCCACCCAGCGCAGTTAGAAGACAACCGAGATTGCGTACTGTGTATGACTTGCCTAAAAGCCTGTCCCCATCGTTCCGTTGAATTTAACTTGCGTCCCCCTGGGATTGAACTGTGGACAACTCATGTACCCCGCAGCTATGAAGTAGCATTATTGTTTTTGCTGTTGGGTGGGATATATCTGCATCGCTTGCCAGAGTTACAATCTTGGTTGGGGTTACAACTAGATTTAACTCAGTTTTGGCAACATTTGGGATTATCGCTGCTAGTGTTAATTATCCCAGCGATTTTTACCTTTGGGGCTTATGGCTTGCTCCAAGTGTTCAACTTTAGCCGTAAGCCTCGATCATTTGTAGAGCTTGCCTATGGCTACCTACCATTAGTTTTGGGGGGAAATTTAGCTCACTATCTGCGTTTGGGCTTGGGTGAAGGTGGGCGGATTTTACCTGTCACCTTTGCTACTCTTGGCTTGAGTGGTGAAGAATTGCCAGTATTGGTTGCTCACCCTGCGGTGATTGCCTTCTTGCAAGGTGCAACTATAATTTTCTCAGTGTTAATGACTATACTGCTAACACAAAAAATTGCCAAGCAACCAGTGCGATCGCTCCTTGGGCAACACCTAGCTGCGATCGCTTTGGGAGTTAGTATGTGGGCGATTATCGTCTTTTGAGCTTTACATCTTCCACCAGGCGGTTTTTAATCGCCTGGGCTAGGTGCAAAATGTGAGTTAAGAACATTCTTCCCTACGAACGTGATAGAAAATACTTGTATGATTTATGATTTTTGACTCATAGTGTAAGGATTACAGATAATGCACGTTCTCAAAAGATCCATCAAACCAGTAACCTATATATCCTTCCTCCACATCTACCAAACTACTTGGGGGACTGCTGGTGATATTTGTTTAATCCGTGAATCTGTCGCTGAGGAAAGTACAGCGAAATTTGTCGGGCATAAAATCCAGCTAGCAATTCCAAAAGGGCTGGAGCGCGATCGCATCGCCAACTGTCCAATAATTAAAGTTGCAGGTAATGTCGGCGACGGACATCCTAAAGAGCATCCCTTGGAATGGGAGGCTTATGAAGGTGTAAGTGAAGAAATAGCTTTAGCGGCTTTGAAACCTTGGGGATTCAAGTTAATTGAGCTTTAATGGGGCAAACCAGGCTTCTAAATCCGCGTAGTTTACCGCCGTAGGCATCGCCTGAAAATCCAATAATGCTTCACCGAGATTTTCTAATTGTTCTAAGGAGAGAGTTTCAATCCGGTCTAGCATCTCTTGGGGTAATTCTCCCACCCGTCGAGTAAGTTGACGGAGAATGAGCAATTGCCCTTCTGCTTTTCGTCCTTCTTCCCGTCCGCGTTGTTCACCTTCAGCGAGAATTTCTTGATAAATTACTGACTCGCGCATCATACCCTCCCGAAATAATTGTCGAATCAAGTCTTGATTGTATTTTAACCCCGCTAAGATTTGGGTATACGCGGAAATTTCTGGTCGTTGTCTTGGCTCAAGTTGATTAACTTTGACCACAACTTGTTGCAACAAAGCTTGAGGTTGCGTGGTTGCGGTCAGTGGTGCTAATGGTAACAAAGCTGGCTCATTGAGGAATAGTTCAGGATTTTCTTCCCATAAGCGAATCACGCGATATTCATGACGGGTAGTTTCGACACAAAAGACAGTTTCAATTACTGTTCCTGGTGCAGGGGGAAGCAGTAATACGACAACTTGCGTTATCGGTAGACGATACAAACGGTACAAGCGTACCCAATAATCTAGCATCCGCAGGGGTAGGGGTGGCGTAGATTCTAGTTTGGTCTGAAATTTCAGATGGAGAATGCGTCCTTGTAGTTGTAAAAATGTTACATAATCAGCGCGAATTGGTTCGATGCTCAATTCGGTTTTGAGGACTGTGACGCTTGTTTGTGGTGTACCCAAAACCCAACTGGCAAAGGTAGCAGGATGTTTTTCGGACAGTAGTTTGCAAAGGTTATCAAAAGACATTTGCGATCGCTAACAATTGAACGAGGTATTGTTATTATCTCGTGCAGTGGTTTGAGTAGGCGATGTCTACGACGGGCGTAGATGCAGCACCATCGCTCAAAGAAGCTACTATACTCTGAGCGTATCTTTTTAAATTCCTGTAATAATTACATTAATATTCCATTTCTGGCTAGGTTGAGTTATCAGACGGTAAAAAGATAACTGTAGCGATTCCTGATTTACTAATAAAAACCTAACCCCCTTCTGTTTTCCTACCAAGGAAAGAGCAGAAACAGCCTTTCTTTCTAAATAAATTACGAATTACGAATTACGAATTACGAATTATACAAATGTATCTGCACATAGTTAAAAAGCGATCGTCCTTTTTCCTTTTTCCCTTTATCCTGCTGTTGACACTCCTCCTCGCACTACCTTGGGTAAGCGCGAAAGAACAGCCCAAGCCGGAACTGTGGCAGATTAACGGTATCGTAGCTGCTCTTGATGATGGACATGATGGAGTGAAGTCTCTGGCCTTGAATCAATTAAGTCAATATAGGATGCAAGACTTAACAACTGTGGTCAAAAAACCAGAGGACATAGCCAGAAAAATTCTCAGCATTCTCAAGGATAAATCTGTTGAAGCTTCGGTTCGTGTTAGTGCTGCATCTGTATTAGGAAATCTGGGAGATACAGCTAAACCCTATGCCAAAGACATGGCTGATATCCTCAAAGATAAATCTGTTGAATCGTCGATTCGCCTTGGTGCGGCATCCGCATTGGCAAACTTAGGGGATACTGCTAAACCTTACGTTAAGGATCTTGTTGATATCCTCAAGGATAAATCAGTTTATTTTCATGCTGGTTTCTATTTGATATTGGCATTAGCAAATTTAGAAGAACCAGTTAGACCATATGTTAAAGATATAATCAACTTCCTTAAGTATAAAAAGACTGAACCCTACATTATTGCTATTACTTATACTTATTATTCCAAGAGTGATAACTATTCCGCTAGTGAATTTTCCCCACTAGCAAATCTGGGGGATGCTGCTAAACCCTATCTCAAAGATATTGCTGACATCCTTAAAGATAAAACAGCTGATGCCGAAGTTCGCTCCCGTGCAGCATTTGTATTTCCATATTTCGGACAAGCTACCCAACCATACATCAAAGATATCATCAACTTCGTGCAGGATAAATCAGTTGATTACTCTGTTCGCTCCAGTGCGGCTGATGCATTGAGTAACTTGAGGGATTCCATTAAACCCTATGTTAAAGATATCGCTGACATCGTTAAGGATAAATCTATTGATTCCACTATTCGTTCCAGTGTAGTTTCTATCTTAGGCAACTTAGGGGATGTTGCTAAACCCTACGTCAAAGATATTGCTGACATCCTTAAGGATAAATCCGTCGATAATTCACTTCGTTCCATTGCCGCTGATACATTGAGCAATTTAGGGGATATTGCTAAACCCTATGCCAAAGATATTACTAAACTCTATGCCAAAGAAATAGCTGACATCCTTAAGGATAAATCTGTTACGCTTTTATCTCGTTCTAGCGCAGCTTCTACATTGAGTCATTTGGGAGAAGTAGCCCAACCTTATGTCAAAGATATCCTTGATTTCATCCAGGATGAAATCAAGGATATCAGTGAAGCTTACTATGAGAAAGATGAGAAATCAAGAGCAGCAGATGCTTTAGGTAATTTGGGAAAAGTTGCTCAACCTTACGCCAAAGATATTATTAAGATTCTCAGTGATAAATCTGTTGATATTTCACTTCGTTCTGCTATTGCACGTGCTTTAGGGCAAATAGAACAACTAGATTTCGAGAGTGTTGTTGTAATTTTAGATAACGTTTATTACGTGGGACAATCTGAATTTGAACAGTGGCGATTCTTTACATATCTTCTAGGGGCTGGCACTGAAGATGTAATAAAACTGCTTAAATGGCTAGGCAGACCTCAAGCAATTCCCGATCAGCTAAACCATGATGAAGCAGTGAAAACACTAGATGTTTTTCGCAAAATTTGGGAACCTAGTAAAAAATTAGTGCGTTTTCAGGAAGACTTGGCAAGACAAATTGCTGTAGTTGCCAGAAAAGTTTCTTGGCAACCACAAGATATTGTTATTCTAGAAACTCACTACAACAACCTCAAAAAAGCTGGATACAACGAAGCTGATTCGCTGCAATCAGTAATAGTTAACCTCAAAACTTGGCAGTGGTTTTTCAACGCCAGAACTACTATTTTGATTCATGCTGCCTTTTGGCTTGCCCTCATCTTCGCTTACCCCAAATTTCCCCAAGTCCAAGCCATCTTCTTCTGGAATCCTTGGGTAAGGCGCATTCTCGGTGTCGGCTACGTCGGCTTAATTCTCACCTGGGTTCCCTTTTTCCGCGAAAAGTTGTTTGAACCTTTCAAGCCTTCCCTACTAGCCGATGCCGGGTTAGATAGTTTTAACCCCGAAGCTTACTTCCCAAATTCTAAAGTTAAAGTTCCCGGTGTCGATGAACCCGTACCAATTACCCAAGTGCTACCTAACATCAAAGGACAAGTCATTTTAGAAGGTGATTCTGGGTTGGGTAAGTCAATGTATCTGCGTTATTTAGTAAAAACTTCTGGGCGGCTTGTGGTTTATCTACCTGCCCGCAAGTGTGACAAAGGGGTAATTGAGGCAATTCAAGCCAAGCTGCACGGACAAGCACAAGATGCTGATTTTCTCAAGAATTTAATTCACAGTGGCGCATTAGATATTTGCATTGACGGACTTAATGAAGTTACCGCCGACACCAGAGCAAAAATCTGTCAGTTTGCCGAAAGCTATTTTCGGGGTAACATCATCATGACCACTCAACCCCTAGAGTGGACACCACCCTCAACAGCCAAAATATATAAATTGCTGCCTCTTGAGGAACCACAAATTCAGCAATTTCTGATTTCCCGTCAGCCACGACTGCCCAAAAATGCCAAAGTTCAAGGTACAAATTATGAGCAAGCTACTGCTAATTTTTTAACCAAAGCCCTCACTAATCAGCAATCACCACAAGAATTAAGCGCGATTGAGAAGGTTCTCTCTAACCCAATGGATTTAACTGTGGTAGCACTGATGCTATCCCAAGGCGAATACCCCGATTTGTTTCACTTGCAACAACATCAATATCAATTGATGGCAGCAGAATATTTGCAAGAATGGAACCAGGAATTTCCTCTGAAAAGATTCTCCGATGCTGTCTATCAAATGCGGCTAAAGGATGAGCAAGCGTTACCTGCGGATGAATTTTACCAGGTATTACAGTCATTGGAAGACGATAAATATAAAATGGTTGTCAGCCGTCAGTGGCAAGACGAAAAAGGCGAAGCCAAGAGAGAATGGTACTTCCGCCACGATAAGATTATGGATTTCTTTTTGGTACAAAGCTTTCTCGGCGAGAGTGAAGAAGCTAAAAACCGTCTCCTTGACCACATGGACGACCCCCGTTTTCGTGGTGTCTACTTTTTGCTAGCAACCTTACTCCCGTTAGATGCTGCCAAAGAACTGAAGGAAAAATTAGTTCAATACGCCGCCGATACCAAAGACCATACTGTGAGTGATACCTTCGTACAATTGTTGCGACCAAGATCGTAATTCGTAATTGGTAATTAATACCAATTTGAAAAAAGAATGCGACAAATAGACCATTTGTAGAGACGCGATGAATCGCGTCTTTACCCAAGGATGTGTTGCAATCATTAATTAAATTTGTATAAGCAAAGAAGCTTTTAGGCTGAGGGTAAATTCTTGATTTAATAAAAATCTGACTTTTCACATCCTATAGAAAAGCTAACACTCAACCTGAGCAATGAGCAAGCGTCCTTACTAGGGAATGGAAGTGAGGTTTTCTAGATAAGAGTGAAAAGCCAGATATTGGAATAAGTAAAAAAAGAGATTGTGTCTGTCCTACCGCCAAGTAGAATCAATGCTCAGTTCACTTGGAACTAAGCTTAATAAATAGGCGGAGGGATTAACCACGACCCCAGTCACGAACGCGCTCATAACGACGGTAATTATCACGAATGTTGCGAAGGTTGTTATCGCGGTCATAGCGGCGATTATTGTCGCGGTCATAGCGGCGATTATTGTCACGAATGTTGCGAAGGTCGTTCCGGCGGTCATCACCATTTCTGTAGTGACGACTATGACGTTCGTAGTTACCATCATCGTTGCGATCGTAGCCGTAGCTATCAAACTGAGCAACATAAGATGCTGGTGTATTAGCATCAGCTTTTGGAGAAATAGCCAGAGCTGAAGCAGATGCTATCAAGCCAGCGAGCAAAATAGAGGTAAAGCGATTCATGATGTGAGTCAAAAATTGTTGACAGTAATTTATGCAAGTCCAGTCTGTTTAGGAAGAGCAGATTCCACAAGTCTTTAGATCAATCCTATCAGTGTTGAATAACTCAAAAAGTTTTATTGAGTGCGGTGATTGAGAAAAGTTTTGTTGCCTGTGATACTTTCTGAACTTCCAAATCCCGTGAAAAATTAAAATTAAAATGAATCTTTGAACTGGATGAATCCACCTCTGAACTCCGTTAATCCCGCATTTGTCACTCTTCTCAAGGCGTTTGATGGAGCAGAAGAGAAGTAATGAGTAATGAGTAAAAACTTCTTACTTCTTACTCATTACTCATTACTTATTACTTCTCCCCGGCACTTGCACAGGCTATAAGAGGTGTGGTGAGAAATCCGGGTAATGAGCCTTTAATATTAAATACTTTATGTAAGCGTACCCTTCGGGAAGCAAGCTACGCCTAGCGTCTCGTAGAGAAGCTCGTCGTAGACATCGCACCTTTGCCAAAATCTACCAGCTAGCCGATGATCAAATCACAATCAGCCTTAGTACCCTACTAAACAAAACGCACACCAATTGTGATTAGTGTGCGTCTGCGGTTAGATTTTAGAAATTCTCGAACTTAGCGATCGCATCCTTCATCTTTTCTACCACCTCATCTACAGGGATAACTCCCAATTCTCCAGAGGCGCGGGTACGAATACTCAAGGTGTTAGTTTCCACTTCCTTCGCTCCCACCACTGCCATCATGGGTATTTTTTCTTTCTCTGCATTGCGAATCTGTTTACCCAGGCGATCGCCACTGGTATCAACTTCTGCACGGATGCCTAACGCTCTCATTTTCGCCACCACATCTTTAGCAAAGTCTAGCTGTGTATCACCCACTGGCAGTAATCTAGCTTGCACTGGCGCTAACCACAAAGGAAAATCACCCGCATATTCTTCAATTAAGATCCCAATTAGCCGTTCCAGCGAACCAAAAGGCGCACGATGAATCATCACTGGGCGTTTGCGAACACCATCTTCAGCAACATACTCTAACTCAAAGCGTTCTGGCAAGTTGTAATCTACCTGCACAGTTCCTAATTGCCACTCCCGCTCTAGGGCATCACTAAAGATAAAATCAAGTTTCGGCCCATAAAATGCTGCTTCTCCAATACCTTCAAAGTGATCCATCCCCAAGGTTTCAACTGCACGGCGAATTGCACCTTCGGCTTTGTCCCAAATTTCATCGGAACCGATGTACTTATCACTAGCAGGATCGCGGAAACTCAATCTAGCTTTAAAGTTCTTCAGTTGCAGACTATTGAACACCGACAAAATCAAATCCACCACATTGAGGAATTCACTATCTAGCTGTTCTGGAGTGACGAACAGGTGAGAATCATCAACAGTAAAACCGCGCACCCGCGTTAAACCGCCCAATTCCCCTGATTGTTCGTAGCGGTAAACAGTACCAAATTCTGCCAAGCGCATCGGTAGTTCTCGATAAGAGCGTAACTCACTCTTATATATTTGGATGTGGAAGGGGCAGTTCATCGGCTTCATAACGAAGCCCTGTTCCTGTGCAGCAGCTTCCTGATCATCTGCCATTAAAGGGAACATATCTTCTTTATATTTCTGCCAATGTCCAGAGGTTTTAAATAAATCTACTCTGGCAATATGAGGCGTTACTACAGGTAAATAACCCCGTTTTAACTGTTCTTGCTTGAGGAAGTCTTCTAAAGTACTCCGTAACAGAGTGCCTTTGGGTGTCCACAAAGGTAAACCCGGCCCTACTAGATCAGAAAATATAAATAATCCCAGTTCCTTACCCAGTTTCCGGTGATCTCGTCGCAGCGCTTCTTCTTTGCGTCGCTTATATTCAGCGAGTTGTTCTGGACTTTCCCAAGCGGTGGCGTAGATGCGTTGTAATTGGGCTTTAGTTTCATCCCCACGCCAATAAGCGCCAGCAACGCTTTCTAGTTCAATTGCTTTCGGGTTTAATTCATTGGTATTTTCCAGATGAGGCCCCGCACACAAATCCCACCATTCATTCCCCAAGTGGTAAATCGTGATTGGTTCGTTTTTGATATCTGCCAGAATTTCTAGCTTGTAAGGTTCCTTAATTTCCTGAATCCGGCGTTCGGCTTCTTCGCGGCTGACTTCTTCCCGAATTACTGCCAGTTTACGATTGATAATCTTCGCCATCTCTTTTTTGATGGCTTTGAGATCGTTTTCGCTAAATGGTTCTGGATTGTCGAAGTCATAGTAAAAACCGTTTTCAATCCAAGGACCGATTGTAACTTGTGCCTTGGGAAACAGCTTTTGTACTGCCATTGCCATTACATGGGAAGCAGTGTGGCGAATCTTTTTTAAGTTCTCCGATTCGCTGGTACGAGGTAAATAAATTTTTTCAACTTGTTCTGACTGATTTGATGAATTTGGCGACATTGGCTGCTGAACCATTGGCGAAGTGATTACAAAAGGTGATTTATCTGAATCTGTAGGCTTATTCAACTATAACGACTTTGATTTTTGCCAGTTCAGCTTTATTTTCCAACTACTGAATTAATTTGTAATAGGGGATAAAGATAAATTTTTGATTTGTTACCTGAGTGTCAAATTCAGGATTGCCCGCGATCGCTAAATTAGCTTATGAATTACAAATCGGTGTCATATATACCTATAGGTGCCTCTCCAAAGGCACTGTACAAACCTGATATCAAGACTATATAATAAATTTTGTGTTCTTTGTTACAAATTTTTACGTCAAGAAATTATGAGAGAAACCAAAAAAGTATTAAGAAACGTAAATAACGTTAATATTAGTAAGCAAGTTTGAAATATGCCTCTCATTTATGCCAGACTCAAATTTACCAGGGACTGAGTTACTAAAAACGGTTTTAGATCCGCTGCTGGAAGATTTTCAGCATTGGTTTACGCGATCGCGCCATTTACTCGAAACTGAGCAACTATCATTTATGAGTCACCAAGAGCAATCTGACTTGCTTTTGCGGGTTAAGCAAGCGCAGGACGAACTAAATACGGCGAAGATGCTTTTTAATGCAACTGATAAACAAGTCGGGATTGATATGGCAACGTTAATGCCTTGGCATCAATTAGTAACAGAATGCTGGAATGCCTCAATGCGCTTTCGTCAAGGACGTGAAGTCTAAACAGTAGATGGTAGCATCTGCTAAATTTCGGCAAACTAATTCAGGGATGTCTCAAGACTAGCCAAAGAAGAGTCTACACAAGATAGGAAATCAGTCGTTAAAGAGATAATAGAAAAATCTTAACAATTTATTAACATTATCTGGATTAACAAAATAATGTATCCTATGCTACCGTAAGTGAAATAACGGTTGACAAATAGCTTCATATAGATGTAGGCGCATGAAAAGTGCGTAGAATACTCGTCTTAAACTGTGAGTCACAGGATCGGCGAAACAAAGCGTTACAAAATAAAGTTTTAAAAATTGCTGCTCTGGAGGAAAATCCAATGTTACATCTGCTTTACATTCTTGCTTTTACAATCCTTGCATTTATAGCTGTTGGCAACTTAATTCGTAACCTGATCATGTTCAGTTTTGATCGGGAGCGAACTTACCCGACGAATTCTTCGCCAATCAATAACCAAGGTAACTATGGTTATTATTCATCAAAAAAACAGTTTGTACCGCATCCAGAGTTATTAGATAACGCGGGAAACTTAATTAAAGAGCCACTTTTGGTAATGCGTTCGATTAACGTTGAAGATGCGCGTCAACATCTCGATGCACTTTACGAAGCATCCCCAGGACATAAAAGAGAAAATTCAGAAGAAGCATAATATAGAGACGCGATTAATCGCGTCTTTTAGCAATTTGAGTGTAGTAGCAACATTGTTAGGGATTTCTGATTATCAGCTATTAGTTTATGCTTTCATTGACTAAGGACTTCAAATTGATCTTGAGCGACTTGAGGATGATACTGGTTACTAGCATAAAATAACCTGTGATCTATTATTTAGAAATGGATTGACCAGATTTGAGTTCATAGTAAATGGGCGACCAGTATCACAACAGGCTCGTAAGCGCGGTAAGGGCAATCGGCTTCAAGATTGGAAAAAGACAGTGCGACAAGAAGCTGAAAAATACTGGTCTTCGGAACAAAAAACAGCTACTGGGTTGGTTATGCTCCAGATAACCTATTTCTATGATTCTGTTCAAATAGATATAGACAATATAGTGAAGCCTATTCAAGATGCAATTAAAGGATTAGCCTACGTCGATGATAATCAGACAAGCGATCTCCTAGTTAGAAAGAGGAATTTATCAGGTAACTTGAGAATAGAAAACATGACCTCGACATTGGCAGAAGGCTTTGCTAGTGGCAATGAGTTCTTACATATTGTCGTAATTGATGCTCCTAACCAGGAGGTAATTATTTGATGGAAACTCCAACTCCAAACTTAGAAAGAGAGCGATTGCTGAAACTAGCAGAGGAGTATCGTGAAAAGGGTTACGAAGTTTTTTTTCATCCAAATCCAGAAGACTTGCCTGACTTCCTTAATAACTATCGCCCTGACATGATAGTACGCAGGGGAAAAGAAAATGTAGTAATTGAAGTCAAGTCACGCTCCTCACTTAACTCTTCTTCTAATCAATATTTAGGTAATTTAGCTCAAGCAGTAGAAAAACATCCTGGTTGGAGATTTGAATTAGTAATGACCAACCCGGAGGATACTACAACGTATTCTTTGAAAGCAGAGGCTTCTCTTCAAGAACATGAAATAGAATCACAGTTGCAAGTAGCAAGGCAACTTACAACGCAACATCCAGAATCAGCTATCCTATATTCTTGGTCTTTGGTAGAAGCAACTTTGAGACTTATTGCCCAAAAGGAAGAGCTAAGTTTAGAAAGATTTGATCCACACTACTTAGTAAAGCAATTAGCAACTGAAGGTGTAATTTCAAAATCTGAGTATCAGTTACTAATGAATGCACTTCCATTACGTAATTCTATTGCTCATGGCTTCAAAACTACACAACTTACACAAAATTCTGCATCTGAATTGATCGAGCTTACAGAGCAGCTTTTGAGGAGTCTACACACTGGCGATGAAGCATGCTAACACTGGGTTGTTAGAGGGGATGTCACTGCGCGATGATCGCACCAAGCATAAAAGAGGAAGTAGTAAATTAATTCCCTACTCCCTACAGACGCGATTAATCGCGTCTCTACTTCCTTACTATGCTTCAATAACTACCCGCAAATTACCCCGTTTTTTCGCAACGCGACAAGCAGTCGTAGTCCCAGAACGCTCAAATTCCAAATCGAGGATGGTGGGGCCGACTCGCAAATTATGAAATGACAGGCGATTAATCGATTCTGGCAAAGCGGGGTCGATTATTCGCAAGCAGTTATTTTGAGCGTCAGGTACTAAATTAACCATCATTTGCAGTAGTTGGAAAATACTACCAGTAGCCCAAGCTTGGGGAGTGCAAGCAACTGGATACTGTACAGGGGCATTATCACCGTTGCGTTCGTAGCCGCAGAAAAGTTCTGGAGGGCGTTGATAGGGCTGCTGCTCAGTCATATCGAATAAACCTTGGAAAATTTCTAGAGCTTGATCGATCAGACCGAGCGATCGCAATCCCATTGCAATCAGAGCGTTATCATGAGGCCAAACCGAACCAATGTGATAACCCATCGGATTATAAGCGGGTGAGGAACTACTCAGAGTCCGAATGCCCCAACCGTTAAACATATCTGGTGCCCGCAACCGTTCTGCTACACTATGAGCTTTTTCATGGGTGAAAAGTCCCAAATGCAGACAATGACCAGGATTTGAGGTAATACTGTCTACTGGCTTCCCGTCTCCATCTAAAGCCAAAGCGCAGAAATCCTGGTCTTCCACCCAAAAATCTCGATTAAAACGAACCTTAAGATTTCTGGCCTCTTCTTGCCAACGATCTGCCAAATCCAGCCGCTTTTTCATCCTAGCTATTTCTGCTAGGCGCATTTTTGCAGCATAGACGTAGGCTTGTACCTCACAGAGGGCAATTGGGCCGTTGGCTAATTCTCCCTTGTGGTTTACGATACAGTCGCCAGAGTCTTTCCAACCTTGGTTAGCAAGACCGCGTTTAGATGTACGGAAGTAACTGAGGTAGCTGGTTTGTTTGGTGTTGCGATCGATCCACTCCATTGCTGCTAGAGCATTAGGCCAAAGTTGCTCTAGGAGTTCTTGATCGTGAGTCCAAGCATAATGTTCGGCATAGAGCAACAGCCACAGGGGAGTGGCATCAACAGTACCGTAGTAAGGTGTATGGGGAATTTCTTGACAACGAGCCATTTCTCCTAAACGTAACTCGTGCAAAATCTTACCCGGTTCTTCTTCGCGCCATTCGTCATCGATTTTACCTTGGTATGTCGCCAGTAATATCAGGGTTTCCTTGGCGATTTGCGAGTTTAACATCAGGGTTTGAGAAGCTGTAATCAGCGAATCTCGCCCAAATAGTGTCGAAAACCACGGCACCCCGGCAGAAACAGTCTTATGCTTCCCAAAAGACTGGCGCAACAAATACATATCTTGTTCAGCCCGTTCAATCACTCGATTGAACGTATTCTTATCTGAGCTAATGCGGGTAATTTGTTGTACCCAGTTTTGCTCCTCCATCAACTCAGCAGCTTTCGCTTGTCCTAAGGTAGTGGCGGCGCTCACGGTTGAACTGGACTGGTTGTTTCTCAACATATTTACTCGGTAGCCCAGCTTTTGAGTTTCATGAGAAGCTAACTCTAGCTGCCAAACCGCAGTGTACCCTTTGAAATAGTCTGGTTGCCGATGCTGGAACAGAATCCGAGATTCCATCACCGAGCCATCCAAACCTTGATAGGCGAGTGTCAAGGTTTCTTCCCTGGGGGCGGATGGCTCTTTGTGTACAGGCGCAACGCCATCGACCTGAGAAAATGTTCCTTCTTCAGCCGTTGGTTCTACTAGACGTAAAAGCCGACCTCGTTTTTCTCTGTCATAGCCCCGGACTTCAAATAAATCAACAAAATCTGCATCAAAGCTGATACTTAGTTCAAAATTGACAGTGGTTGTGCTGTAGTTAGATACTTCTATTTCTTCAAATAGTGCCCCATTCAGCACGATTTCTCGGCGAATTCCGATAGTCTCGGCTTTCAGGCGTTCGTCGATTCTGGGGTTGGTACACAAAGCTGAGAGTGAAAACCCTTTCTCAGCAGTACTACTGAGGAGTACAGGCGATCGCCCTTCAATTTGCAACTCTAAGCGATTGAGAAATCTCGTATCACAACAAAACAGTCCCATGCTGGGATTGCCATCGTTGAGTGAACAGTCAGAAATATTCCCGATAGTATCTGTTACAAAAAATAAATCATCATCTTTAACCGTCAGTGTCGGTTGTGGTCTTTCACTCACAACACAAGGCCACTCCGGGATAGGTAACTGTTCAGCAGGAATAAAAGTTTTTCCATCCAGGAAAATTCTTTCCGGGGTCATTAGTGTATCCGGTGTCATTAGCCAAAGTTCCGTGTATGGGTCTATATTTTTATGATCGATTGGGTACTGGGCGATCGCAGGTGGTACTCTTTCCATCAGTACGGAAAAGTCTAAAGCCGAGTTGTTGCCAATTTACCCACAAGCATCTTTACTTTACCGCGTCCCTTTCTCTCTGCTCAAAAGGTGTCTTTAGAGATACCAGAAGGGACAATAGACTCTGAGTCTCAATTCTACATTGAGCGTCTCCAGGATGCGATCGCAAAGCAGCAAATCAACAGTGATGACAAAGATGGTCGAGAATGTATATTGAGGCGTAGTAGCCTATTAGTTGTTGAAACATCACAATGCCAACCAATGGATCAAAAAACTTGAGTTAACGCCGTGTGCAACTTTTACTCCAACCTAATACCAAGTAAATGAATGAAGCCGCACACACTTTTCCTAATTGGTAACAAAGTGTTGCGACTTCTTGAGCGAAAAGCCCTTTTTAGCGTTCTTTACATATTGCAACTGTCTATTTAACTTGAGAGTCCCTTGGAATTTGTACAATGCAGCTGTGACGTGGATCTTGTCGAGGTTGAGCGTTTAACAATAATTCATGAGCATATCGACTTCCGTGCTGAGTGATCTGCTAAAGTCCCTACCCTACTTGCGGCCCCAGCTATATTTTAAGGCTTCATTAACGGCGCTCTCCCACGCGATGGAAGATCAAGTTTTGGCTGCGACTTTAGCTCAACCCCTTGTAATTGCTAGTTTCCAGCGAGAGCGATTCTACCGCCAAGAAGCTCATCGCTACCAACGACTTGCCTTGCGAAGTAATCAAGTATACGTATTATCTGCTCCAGAAACTGATTTTACCAACAGTTCAGAACACTACGAAAAAGTCGCTTTTGAGCCGGAGGATGGCTTAAGTCAAGAGTGGCATTTGGTCGTGATTGCTGACAATTACGCTACTTGTCTGGTTTGCCGGGAAAACCTTGGCTCCATTACCAAAAACAAGCCAATAGCTGAACTAAGCCCTAATCTGGATATCGACACAGCGCGAAGATTTGAGGGAATTTGGACATCGGAAAGAGGAGTTAGTCTCAAAGCAGCCGAATTGCTGTTAGACAGGATTTTGGTTTACAGACCAGAATTGGCAAGTAAAATTCAACAGGCACGTCAGAGGTTTGGCATCGGGCAACCGCGAAACCATTCTGGAGCAGAACAGGACAACGAATATGCTTGTGACATTGATACAGATCCCTTTGTGCAGCGCTTAGTAACTTATTTGCAAGCTAGTCAGTATAAATTGCATAAAGCCTACCGTTCCATTGCTGCCAAAGCACGAAAAGAACGATTAGTCAACTCAATTAGTACTGCCATTAGGCGATCGCTCGATCCTCATGAAGTTCTCCAGGTGGCAGCACAAGAATTAGGACAACACCTAGAAGCTTGTCGCTGTCTAATTTACCGCGCTCAAGCCACAGATAGCCAAGCCATAATTGAACACGAATTTTTGACTCCCGGTGTTTTATCTGTTCGTGGGCAAACCTGGGAATTGGAAAAAAATTCCTTATTTCGGGACATAGTGGAACAAGGTGAAGGTGTTTGTATTAGCGATACGCTCAATGACCCTCGTGTTAACAATTCGCCAGGACTTTCCTTAATTGCCAAAAAGTTTGCCATTCGTTCTTGGCTGATGGAACCAGTATTCTATCAGGGGCGATTATTGGGCATTGTGGAATTACACTACTGCCGAATGCCGCCCCACGAGTGCCAGCCTGGGGAATTGGATCTAGTAGAAGCGATCGCTACCCAAGTAGGAGCAGCTCTTATCCAAGCAGAAGCTTATGCTAACCTAGAAGAACTTAACCAGCAGCTAGAAGCTCTAGACCGCACCCGCAGCAACCTCATAGCCATTACCGGACATGAACTGCGTACCCCCCTATCTACAATTCAAGTGTGCCTAGAAAGTCTCGCTACCGAACCGGATATGCCCTTGGAGTTGCAGCAGATCATGCTCAACACCGCTCTTTCCGACTCGGAACGGATGCGAAAACTGGTACAAGATTTCCTCACACTTTCCAACTTGGAAAGCGGCCGGGTGGAATGGCACCCAGAATCCCTCACTTTACAAGAATGTGTGGATTTAGCACTTAGCCGAAATCGCACGCGTTCCTCAACGGAAAAGCCGCCCCAAGTTAAAACTCAAATTGCCGAAAACCTACCTCTAGTCAGAGCAGACGGTGATTGGCTAGTAGAGGTACTGGCAAAACTCATGGACAATGCTTTTAAATTTACGCCACCCCAAGGAGAAATCACCATTAAAGCGATTTACAACAGCCGTCAAACGGTCGAAGTCACTGTAGCTGACACTGGACGCGGCATTGAACCAAATCGTTTAGAAGTAGTTTTTGACCGCTTCTATCAAGAAGAGGGAGCGCTACGTCGTACTACTGGCGGGACTGGACTTGGTTTAGCAATTTGCCGTCAAATTGTTAACGGTTGGGGTGGGGAAATTTGGGCAGAGTCAACTGGCAAAGACCAGGGTAGTCAGTTTCACTTCACCATCCCGATTGTTCAGAATAGCCAAGAGGAAAAGCGGACAAAAGTCAAGAGTAAATAGGTATTAGTCCTTAGTCATTAGTCCTTGGTCATTAGTCATTAGACATTGAGCATGGGGCATTGGTTTTTAACAAATGACAAAGAACAAAGGACAAATGACTAAAAACTGTTACAGTCTATAACGCGATCGCAATATGATCCTGGTTGCAGTGTTAGGATTCCCTAAAAACGTTGAGAGAATCGACTTTATGGCAGAAACACTCTCTGGACAAACCCCGCTATTTGCTGGCAGCACTGGTGGCTTGCTAAACAAAGCACAAGTTGAAGAAAAGTACGCTATCACTTGGACTAGCCCGAAAGAGCAAGTATTTGAATTGCCTACAGGTGGTGCTGCTGTTATGCGGAAAGGTGAAAACCTGCTGTATATAGCTCGTAAAGAATATGGCATCTTTTTGGGCGGTCAGCAACTTCGCAAACTCAAAATCACAGATTACAAAGTTTACCGGATTTTACCCAACGGAGAAACTACCTTACTTCACCCAGCTGATGGTGTCTTCCCCGAAAAAGTAAATGAAGGTCGTGAAAAAGTGCGTTATGTCCCACGCAGCATTGGGCAAAACCCCAATCCATCACAACTCAAGTTTAGTGGTAAAGCTACCCACGACGTATAGGGACTAGGGACTGGGGACTGGGGACTGGGGACTAGGGAATGGGGACTGGGGACTGGGGACTGGAGAATATTAACTAGATTCTTCCCAATTCCCCATGCTCTGTAACCCATATCCAATCCCCAATCCCCAATCCCCAATCCCCAATCCCCAATCCCCAAGCAATTTATGGTATTCCCCGATTTCTCCGAATTTTCTCAGCTAGCTCTACAAGGTAACTTTGTTCCGGTATATCAAGAATGGGTGGCGGACTTAGATACGCCCGTATCCGCTTGGTATAAAGTCTGTGCGGGTCAGCCTTATAGCTTTTTGTTGGAATCCATAGAAGGTGGGGAAAAACTAGGACGCTATAGTTTAGTGGGCTGCGATCCGGTATGGGTTTTGGAAGCAAGGGGCGATCGCACGACTCAGAAAAACCGCGATGGCTCACAGGTCGTTTTTGCTGGCGACCCTTTTACAGCTTTAGCCGAATGTTTAGCACCTTATCACCCAGTGAAATTACCGCAGCTACCACCAGGAATTGGCGGTTTGTTCGGGTTTTGGGGCTATGAATTGATTCACTGGATTGAGCCGCGTGTGCCAATTTATCCACCAGATGAGCGAAATATCCCTGAT
>JBGTMK010000408.1:0-4022 GCA_041743605.1 Nostoc sp. | reverse complement strand
AATATCTATATCGTGTTGTGGATTCAGCAGGCAATACTATCAATATATAGATGAAGCAAGTGGTTCAGCAAATTAGAGAGCGTCACAAAGTTGAGCTTCAGTCGAATAACACCAAGTATCAGCTTTGGAGATTGGATGATTCTGAATATAGCAAACTTAGGCAGAATAGCCTTCCAATCAAAGATGATTATATGTTTTATATACAGCTTTCCTTATCAGAACGTGAAAGTAAGGATAAGCTAAATTTAGCAAAATCATTTATAGCACTAACTTGGCTGTTTGGAGACAGCAGTGATTTGTATGATGATTGGAAAGGATCATTTTCTTTCCCTGTTCTATTAGTTGTACAAAAGAAAGTAGGTAATTTCTTTCTTTTATCTGATGCAAATTTATGACCATCGTGGTTCTCTACAGTTCAGTTTGTATAGAATTTTGGAGAATGAGGTAAATGGTTACAATACTCAAATAGTGCGCGAACCATTTGAACTAGAATTCTCTCGCCACGAAATCAGGTATTTTTTGAGTTATTTTTATGATTATCTAATTGGATATTTCCAGAGTATGAGACGAATGTATCCGTCTTTATCTTTTCTAAAGAAGGTTGACTCTAACCTTATCCTTTATAGCTACAAAGATGATAACTATTTTGAGGAACAATATGATTCTAAATCAAGGTATGAATCAGCAATTAAAGATTTTGAATCAGTTGAACTTAATGTCTGGAAGCCACAAACTATAAACACTATCTTGCAGAGTATTATCAGTGAAATAGTGGAAAAATAGTATATTTGACTGGATTTAGAGCTACGTGAAAGTTTTTGCCCACTATTTTAGGGCTTACGCACTCTACAAAAGAATCATCATATTTTATTAAGCCCAATCTCACCTAAATCATCTCAAACTCTAATTGATGACTCTTGAGAAAATCATGGGTGAAATGATCCACCAGATTTGTATCAGCTAGTTCCAAATTATAAAAATCCACAGCTTCATGGTCAAAATAAGGGCCAGCGTGCCAAGTACCCTCATGTAGCTTGATAAAACAATTACCCGGAATGCGGAAGGCAGCAATCTCTGCTAATGATGGTTCATTCACATCATTATGAGGAGGACAAACTGCAATTAACCAATCCTTCCCTTCCAAAGAACCCAAACATTGAGTACATTGCAGATGGCGAGTAATTTTGTGAAACTTTCGCCCTCTCTTCTCCAGCCGCATAATATAAAATCGTGGAATCCCGTTTTGCAGGTTTAACTGGGCATCTTCCCCATCGTAAGCTTTACTATCAAGACTTGCAAAAATCACCTGTCCATAACGCCGAAAGTTTTCAGAAGTCATCCATTGTGCTTGCAATTGTTGCACTGTTTTTGATGTGCCCATATCAAATCTTTGATAGAGATTACTTAAGTTTATTTTCCGCTAAAATGACTGGATTTTATACAGTCATGATGGTGACTTCCTGAGTTTCAATGGCTACATTATGAAAAAATAACTCAGCTAGCTAGATAACTACGTACTTGTTCCTTTTGGCGTCGGAGGAGACTGAGAGCTTTTTGTTCTATCTGACGCACTCGTTCTCGACTAATACCCATGCGATCGCCAATCTGTGCTAAAGAAAGTTCATACCCATCGGTTAGGCCAAAGCGCAAGGTTAATATTTCTCGCTGCTGGGGAGATAGCTTTGCCAACAAGTCTTGTAAGTCTTGATGGAGAGATTCTTCGACAGCATAATCTTCGGGAGAGGGGCCATCATCCTCCAGTATGTCTTGCAATTCTGTATCCTGTTGTTCACCAACTCGCGCCTCCAGAGAGAAGGGTTGACGGGCTAAGTACAAACACTCTCTAACTTGGCTGGGTGTCAAAGATAACGCATTGGCAATTTCCGCAGTAGTGGGAACGCGACCCAATTGTTGAGATAATTCTCGCTGTACCCGTTTAATTTTGTTCAGTTTCTCAAAGACGTGGATAGGTAAACGAATTGTACGTCCTTGTTGAGCGATCGCTCGTGTGATTCCTTGACGAATCCACCAGTAAGCGTAGGTAGAAAACTTATAACCAAGAGCGGGATCAAATTTATCTACCCCTCGTTCTAAACCCAAAGTACCTTCTTGAATTAAATCCATAAATTCCAAGTTGCGATGCTGATACTTCTTGGCCACAGCTACCACTAACCGGAGATTAGCCTGAATCATTTTCTGCTTGGCTTGGTGTCCTTGACTTAGCTGTTGCTTTAGCACCTCAACACCCAATTCTAACTGATCTGCCCATTCTTGCAGCGTAGGTTCGTGCTTTGATTTCACAGCAAACTCTTCTTTAGCAGCTAGTAGATTCATCATCTGCTGCACCTGTTGGGCAAAAATAACCTCTTGTTCACGAGTCAACAAATCTACACGCCCGATCTCTTGCAGATAACTACGTACAATATCATCTGTAACTCGAGGCTTTTTATCTGCGGCTAAACTTTTTTTCTTCGTTTTTTGAACTTCGGTATGTGGAGATGTTAAGTTGCTCATGGTTATTTGCTCCTCTGTAACCTCATCAATTTATTGGTATCAAGTCTACATATTCAGACCTATAGCCATTTCACACTGCTAATCACATAGATATCTTGCAAAAAACCCTAACACCCCACTCCTTAACCTCCTCCCGGCTTGTGGGTAGAGGGATACAAAGCATAGCTTTGGTGGGGTGGGGTTTTTATTTGCGATTTATGCTAGAGGTCTAATCAATTGGCAATACTGATGAATTTTGGTCTATGATACATCACAAGTTAATTGTTGGAGATAATAAACCCAAAATCAACCTACCCTTTAATACTAGCATCATCGCCAGTCACAAATCAATTACCTAAAGTATGATCAGCATATATTTGGAAATAATCACACTCCTTTTTTCTGGATTTATGCATATTTCCAAACACAATTATATTTAGTTTAATTATTCAATGTATTTATCAAAAAAATGGGAAATATACAAATCAATATTTCATCTCTGAATAGACTAATTATTAACAACAACTTTCAATATTTTTCAACTACAAAACGCTTATTTGCTTAGATATTAATAGTCTCGCTATCCTTACATATAATTCTCATTAAACAGGAATTCATTAAACATAAAATATCCATTTACCTCTAGTTTGTGGCTATAGAATCCAATTACATCAAGCGTGTACATAGTGAGCAATGGTTAAACATGAAACAATGCCCTTCTCTTTCTCCCTCTGCTGAAGAACAGCTTTCTTTAGGATTCCAGTCAAATACTTGTAATTAGGGATTCTAAGATGACAGAGACGCAGATATCTGTGACAATTGCACTTGTGTCATACTGCACGCAGACATCTGCGTGGTATGTGGTATCATAAATTTAATTACTCCTGTAAAACATTTTATAAACTAAAAGTAGCAACAGTGGTAACAGTAACACCAAGGATAATACTTGGCAAGACAGTAACACCCGCGATCGCCATTAATATCCTCTTGAAACGAAAGATTTTCTTTAGGAGTGGGTAGTTGATTCTTATGTAGCATAAGTTGGACAACAAGATTCCCCACTTATCGGAGAAGTTGGAATTAGCCTGAAACTCTTAATAAACCGACATTAACTGTCTTTCCTGCAATTCTTGAGAATGTCTAACCCTTGACCATTATTCCGAGGATCTGGATCAACTATAGATACATATATTTCATGTATTCGACGATCTTCAGCGATCGCTAAAGCACACGCAGGTGTGCATCCATGAAAAGAACAAGGTTCAAGAGTTACATACATTTTCAAGAAGTTAAAAGCTTTGCCTTGAATCTGTTTAAGTGCGTCAGCCTCAGCATGGTGTTTTCCTGGTGCTTGCGTGTATCCTTGAGCCACTATCTATTTGGTGTCTATGATTACACAGCCTACTGATGGCTTAGGCAAACATTCCGGCAAAGCTTTTCTGCTTTGAGCTAAAGCAGCCAGCATAAATATCTCATCCATATTTATTTGAGCGTAAATTAAGTAAGTCGGTGGGAATAAACCAAATTAT
>JBGTMK010000407.1:0-9570 GCA_041743605.1 Nostoc sp. | reverse complement strand
AGTCATTGCGAGCTTTGCGAAGCAATCGCAAAGTCTCTGGGATTGCTTCGCAAAGCTCGCAATGACACAAGAGAGATTTTGCCCTGACACAAAAATAGCATGAGTCAAAAACGTCCAAATTTCATCAAAGTCAACAGCCTATGCTGTACCCTCTTCAATTACGAATTACGAATTACGAATTACGAATTAGTAATTATTTGGTCACATTGGATAACATCAGAAGTTGACAACTGGTCTAACTTATTGTTGCAGCTGGGCAAAAGTTCAACTTTTTTTACTTTCTAGTTAGCAAACTGTGCGCTGCAATGCTTCGATACGTCCATGAGGGCGCTGTGCTGCACCAGACTATTAACCAGGAGACTACAGCAATGATGAAAGCTGAAGATATCATGACCAAAGAGGTAGTTACCATTCGCGGTTCGGCAACTGTTGCTGAAGCGGTGGGGCTGATGAAAGATAAAGGATTGCGGGCGCTGGTTGTGGATCGTCGCTATGACAATGATGCTTATGGTATTGTCACAGAAACGGATATTGTCTATAAGATAACAGCCTACGGTAAAGACCCAAAGCAAGTACGGGTTTATGAAATTATGAGCAAACCCTGCATTGTGGTCAATCCTGATTTGGGTGTGGAATATGTAGCACGGTTATTTGCTAACACTGGTATTCATAGAGCACCTGTGATTCAAGGCAAGCTGTTGGGCATCATCTCGATTACCGACATTTTGACTAAAAGCGACTTTGTGGAAGCGCCAAGAGCGTTACTGCTAGAAGAGAGAATTAAAAAAGCAATTGAACAGGCTCGTGCTATTTGCACCGAACAAGGTGCTTATTCTAAACCCTGTGCAGTCGCCTGGGATGAAGTAGAAGAACTCCAAGCAGAAGCAGCTCATCAGAAATCGGAGGGTATGGTATCAGCCAAAGTCTCTTTTGAGGAATACTGCAAGGAAAATCCAGATGCACCGGAGTGCCGAAATTATTAACCGTAATTGAGGTGGGGGATAAGGGGGATGAGGTAAAATTGTCTCCCATCTCCCCGTGTCTCTAAATTTACCGTTTCGCAACTCGCATCAATAAGAATAAACCTACTCCCAAAAAAACAAAGTTGGGCAACCAAGCTCCCAAAAAGGGAGAGATGACACCGGCTTGTGCGATCGCACCACTAATAAAGAAAAGTAAGTAGTAGGAAAAAATAACTACGACACTAATCCCAAAGCTGGTACCTCTCCCAGTCCGCTGGGGTATGCTTCCCATCGCTGCACCTACTAAGCCAAAAACTACGCATACAAAAGGTAAGGAGATTTTTTGTTGAATCCGCACTTGGAGTTTACGAATTTTTTGGCGATCGCCACCAAGATATTCTACTTCTAGTTGCTCTAACGCTTCGGAAATATTCATTTCACCATAATCTCGGCTTTTTTCTGCCAGACTTAATGGCGTGCGCGGTAGTTGCAATTGTTGGTGTTCAAATCTAACAATGTTGCGATAAGAGCGATCGGCAGCGACAAAATAGATTGTACCGTTGTAAAAATCCCAGATATTTTGAGAAGCATTCCACTCGGCAGATTCTGATATCACAATTTGATTTAGACCTTTTGTTGAGCGATCTATAATCGTCAAACCTGCCATCCGCTTACCATCAAATTGGTCAGCGTAAAATAAGCGTGTCAATATCCTATTCCTAGAACCATCCGGCTGGACAACATCTTGGTATTCAGGATAGAAAATATTTTGCTGGTTGAAAGTTGGCTTGTCTGATTTCAGAGCTTTCTCTAAAGTTGTCGCCGCTTGATAATTTGCTGCTGGTGCAATTTGTTCGTTAAATACAAATGTCAATCCTGTAACTAAAAGACTTAACATCACAGCAGTTAGCACCATGCGATAGACGCTGACTCCACAACCACGCAGGGCAATTAATTCGCTCTCGCTAGAAAGACGACTGTAGGTCATCAAAGTAGACAAAAGCGTAGACATGGGGAAAGCTAAAACAATAAAGTTGGGAAATTTTAATAAAAAAACTTGAATAGCAATGTCTATGGGTAGCCCAGATTCGACGATTCTTCTGACGAGATCAAATACAGCATCAATGGTGACGCCAATTGATGAAAAAGCTCCGACACCAAAGAAAAATGGCGCTAACAATTCGCTGGCAAGGTAGCGATCCATGATCGTAAAAGGCAGCAGCGAATGGAGGCTGTAGAAAGACGTGAACTTCTTTGATATCATAAGCCGGTTTAACAGTTAAATATTGGCAACCCTGGTGAAGCAAAGTATATCTACTGTATTTAGTATCAAAATTTAATTTTAAATAGCAAAAAATTAACTAATAAATTCATGTTTAAGAATAAAAATCAAAATATCCTTTGAAATTATTAACTAAATAATTATGAATTTAGACTTGAAAATTATCCCCTAAATAATATTGCCGTACTAGGGGATTGCTGTAGAGTTCGTCAGCACCACCAAAAGCGAGAATTTGTCCCTCGCGCATGATGTAGGCGCGATCGGTGATGGCTAGGGTTTCCCGGACATTATGATCTGTAATTAAGATTCCCATGCCGCGATCGCGCAATTCTGCGACAATGTGCTGAATTTCTGAAACTGCGATCGGATCTACTCCTGCAAATGGTTCATCCAAAAGCAGAAATTTTGGCCCTTCTTGTCCAGCCGCTAAAGACCTTGCTAATTCCGTCCGCCGTCGTTCACCACCAGAAAGTTGAATTCCTTTGCTATTGGCTAATTTTTCCAACCGAAACTCCCGCAGTAAAGTTGTGAGTCGTCTTGACCACTCCCATCGTGGCACATTCGTTTGCTCTAGCACCAACAGAATATTATCTTGTACCGAAAGTTGGCGGAAAACACTTGGTTCTTGTGCTAAATAGCCAATACCCAGTCGTGCCCTTTTGTGCATTGGCATACCCGTAACGTCCAGATTACCCAGCCAAACTTTTCCTTGATTGGGCTTTTCTAAACCTGTGGCAATGTAAAAAGTCGTCGTTTTTCCAGCCCCATTGGGGCCTAGTAAACCAACGACTTCGCCTTGAGCAACAGAAAGATTGACACGATTGACAATTACTCGCTTGCCGTAAGATTTGTGAATATTCTCTAAAACAATTTTCACGCTGGAAGCACCCTTTCTTGGTGGTAAATGCTAATTAGAAGGCTTTAAAGCTGGTGTCTGTGGGGCAGGTATCGCAGTTTGTCCACCATTATCTGATTCCTGAATCATGTAGATAGACTCTACCTGACGGTTAGATTGGGGTAAAGCAACAAATCGCCCTTCATCGATTAAATATGTTACCTTCTCTGCCCGGATACTGTTACCGCCCTGTTGCAAAATATAGACGTTGCCACTGAAATCAATTCGGCGTTCCTTACTAAAGTACTGTGCTTGGGCAGATGTTGCCTGAAGCTGACGAGAAGGATACAACATTTGCACGTTACCGCGAGCGGTGATTACTTGATTTTTAGCGTCATATTCTTGCACATCAGCGCGGATAGTTAAAGGGCGATTTGCCTCAGATGTTTGTGCAGTAGCGGTTTGCAGTTGAGTAGGGAAGACAAAAGCGCCTAAAAGTGCAGTTGGCAGCATTAACGCTAATCCAAAGCGACGCATTTCTGATAAGGGCAATTGATAGCAGGGCATCATAGCAGTTTGGGATTCAGGATTTCAGCTTGTATTCTAATTATCTCAAGTACTTGATCCAGAAATGAAATATACAATCTGGAGTGAGCTACGATAACTACTGGCTGAAATAGTGACGCTACCCCCAACCTCAAGGTTTCAGATAATTGGTATCTCGATGAAAATGACGTAGGCACAATACCCCTGCGGGTTAGCTAAAAGCGTTCTCGTAAGAGTAGCTGCTCTGCTTCTACATGAAAAACTCCATCCACAAGGAGATGAAGTTTTTGGGCATGGGGCATCAGGAAGAGTCACCAATGCCCAATGCCCCAAGTCTGCGGGTGGCGATCCCTCTCTCCACCCACAAGAGGATGGATTTCCCGACGACTTTCGATGAATTGTGCCTGCCAAAAATTGCGGGCAACGCATAATTTCACCAGATGTTTAATCAGTAGTTAAGTAAGTCGGCGAGAAAAAAACAAACTACATTAAGTAATGTAAAATTTAATTAAATTAGCTTGTAGTAAGGGCTTTAGCCCTTAAGAGAGGACTAAAGTCCCCACTACAAACCTTGAATTATTCACGCCGTTCTACTTCGCACAATTCTAGGCAAAGATAATACGTGATTTTCACCTAGATCACCAGCGTTAATCAAGTCTTGCCCTATTTGTTGTAATGTCGTCAACAATACTGCGCTCTGACTCAATAACTCATCTACATCAACTCCGCCGTAACTAGATGGGTAACGGCGTAGACGATTGCTGCCTTCTCCGAGTAGAATTACTGCACCTCGCCAGTTCCGATTCTCCAAATGATATAGCGCCACAGAAATTTGGAGAATGCCTTGATAAAAGCTTTTTTCCGGTTCACTGGCTTCAATCCACAAAGCCTCTAAAGTGTCATGACAAGCGTAAAACTGACCAGAATTAAACTGTTCTACGCCTTGCCAAAACTCTTGGGGAATGGTTTCGCTCATCCCATACTGTCTCGTACTTCTTTAATTGTTTCGAGAGAGATTTCTTGTTGTTCTCCAGCAAACTCGTTGTCAGAGGTAAGGAACAACATACAATGGCACTCTTTGCGTTCTCTCATTGGCACACAGGGACAGTTCCAGTACGTGGCATGGACTTCAGCCTCTTTATCTTCGTAATGGCGACAGGGACATAAAGGCGCACCTAGTTCATCTTTATGTTTAGCTAGTCCTTCAATCACAACTGCGGTGACAGAAGGTTCAGAACAGAAGTATGTTCCAGTACGCTTGGCGTATTGTTCGGAAAAATGCCGCATTGCCTCTAGGCTTTTATCGCTGGATTTTGTGTTATGTTCTGATGTGATCATGTCGCTCATAATTTAAATATTTCTTTGCATTGTACCTCAGTCGCACTAGGCGATTACTGGGTGTATTTCCCCAACCTTGCTTGTTCAAAGGCTGATATGTCTGATGGGCTGGGATCAGAGAAAATCTAAGAAATCACAGAAGCTTAATTTGTCTGGGAACTGAGGATGAGGGGGATGAGGGAGACAAGGGGGATAAGGAAGATGAGGAAAATAACCAATGCCCAATGCCCAATACCCAATACCTTTATGAATGTAATGTTTTTTGTAGCTGGGGTTGCAGTGGGCGATCGCTTTGCAAAACTATACCAGGATGTTCCCAATTGATCACCTCTTGTTCTGCTGGTGAGGAAATATTTGGCCACAAAACCCAGCGGCTACCTTGAGGAAGAGTAGAGAGACTCAGGGGGTTTTGAGTCAGCCAAATCAAGGAGCAGCTTTTAGGAACTACTGAACTGGCATCTTCTAAGGCTCTGGTTGCTGCTAAGGTTTCTAGTACAAAGCGTAGACCTCCGGGCTTGCCGTAGGCATCGCCTTTTATTAAATTTGTTGATGCTGTCCAGAGTTGCACCTGTAATTGCTGTTGATGTGCATAAAAGTACAGTGATGCTGCGGCAATTACTGCTTGTTCAAAGTTTTCTTCTTCCCAATTGCTAGCACTATCAAGGGCAATAATTATTTCTTGTCCACCTGTCACCATTTCTAACTCTCGCACCCTTAATTCCCCATAACGGGCGCTAGTCCGCCAGTGAATCAGACGGGTAGGATCTCCTACACGATAAGGACGGAGCGATCGCACCAACCCTGTTGTCGCTGTCTGCAATGGTCTACCACGAGGATCGCCTCTTTTGCTCTCCTCTTGCCCCATTTCATCTACCAAGGGGCAGGTAGTCAGAGGTAACACTGTCGGATAAACGATCGCTGTAGCAGCACAATCACGCTGACGGCGACACCAGAATAATCCCAAAGGCGCACCAGAACCGAGTTCGACTGTGTGCCAGCGATAAACGCCCCGGCGCTGGGTAGGGTGGTAATATACCCAACGGTAACTACCTTGTCCAGAAATTGTTTCTATCGCTTTTTGTACTGGTTTCCCTAAGACAAAGGGCAGTATATCTTCAACTTGCAATAAACTTACAGGCTGTTGTGTCTGATTGCAGATTTCTAATTCCACCGTTAGATCGTCCCCTGCTGACACTGGTTGTATGGGGCGGCGGGTGATGGATAGACCTGTGAGCGATCGCGGCGGTAAGATGGCTGCTACACCCAAGAGGGCAAAACTAATGCCGCTAATGGCGTACAGCCAACCAGCCATCGTATTGATACCTGCGCCAAAAAAACAAATAGCCGTTGCTGCTAGTACCCAACCGCCATAAGCAGGGGCACTGGCGCGGGTTTCTAACCAATTGGTGATGAGTTTGATGATTTTCATGTTTCTTTTTTAACCCAATACCACCCCAAATTCACAGTGTCTCAGGGGTTCGCCAAAAAAGCTTTTAGTTGGATTCCTCAAAAAGAGATGGAAACTTGTTACCTAAAGCTCCGCTGGTAAAGGTTGCCAAATATCCCCATACTGTTCTCGTAGAAACTGCCAAGCTTCTACCTGTCCTGGTTCATATTCTCCAGGTTTACCCCATTGCAAAAATAGACTTAAAGCAGACTCCTGTTTATCATCTAAAAACCGGATAGCATAGGTTGTAAAGTTCCCCCTCTTCGCTTCACCAGTTTCAAATTTCACCTGAGTAATTTTATCCATATTCAAGTGAAACTCAAAGCCTTCGGTGTGCATATTCGCATATTTACCTTTGGGCAATTCTGCATAAAATAGCTTTTCAATTTTGCCTCGTGCTTCTAATACAGCAGCGCTGCTAGTAACAATTAAACGCAAAGTTCCAAGAGTCTCGCAAGCTTCTAAAAATTCTTTCAAAGTAGTACTCATAACTTGTTATCCTCTGTTAGTTTTTTGACTAATGACCAATGACTAATGACCAATGACTAATGACTATTTTTCATATTGTTCATAAGCGGCAACAATGCGCTGAACTAGAGGATGGCGCACGACATCTTTTTGAGTAAATTCGCAAAAGGCAATGCCTTCAACGTGTTTCAAAATTTGTAAAGCCACTCCTAAACCTGATTGTTGATGAAGTGGTAAATCAGTTTGTGTCATGTCGCCTGTAATCACCATCCGCGAACGGAAACCCAGACGAGTTAAAACCATTTTCATCTGAGCGGGTGTAGTATTTTGAGCTTCATCGACAATTATAAAAGCGTTATTGAGGGTACGTCCCCGCATATAGGCGAGTGGTGCGACTTCAATCACACCGCGTTCCATTAAACTGGGTACTTTTTCTGGGTCGATAAATTCATAAATAGCATCGTAAAGTGGGCGAAGATAAGGATTAACTTTCTGCTGTAAATCTCCAGGCAAAAAGCCGAGTTTTTCACCGGCTTCGACGGCAGGGCGAGTTAAAATTAGCTTTTCAACTTGGTTGGCAAGGAGTGCTTGGACGGCGACAACAACAGCGAGATAAGTCTTGCCAGTACCAGCAGGACCAATCCCAAAGGTAAGATCACGTCTACGGAGTGCGTCGATATATTGACGCTGGCGGAAGGTTTTGGCACGGACTTCTTCACCCCGGCGACTTTTGGCGAGGACATCTCGCTGTAAATCTTGCAGTTCCCCTTGGCGATCGCTATCTATGGCTTGACTGGCTGTTAAAATATCCGCACTGGTGATGGTGTTGCCTTTAATCCAGAGGCCTTCCAGCGATCGGACTAATCGAGAAGCCAGATCAATTTGCCCTTCGGTACCAGAAATCACTAATTCCTGTCCGCGTAGGACTAAAGTGGCTCCTGTTTGCCGAGATAGGATTTTGAGATTTTCTTCTCCATCTCCGGCTAGAGCGATCGCACTGGGAACATTTGGCAGCTGAATTGTTAAGGCACCTGCCATAGTATTTCTTAATTGGTGAGGATCTATGTTTGACAAAGGTTAATGTTTTCTCGCTAACGGCGAAATTATGCTTTTATTAACTACATTTTGAAAAATTTTTGTAGGGCGTACAGCTTGCCCTCATCCCCTAACCCCATCTCCCAACATGGGAGAGGGGCTGGGGGTGAGGGCATAGCCCCTACTAGTGAAGAGTCCAAAAAAAGATTTTTAAATCTTTTTGCTACTTTCCATCTTTATAAAAATTCTGAGCGGAGGTAACAACAACCGCTCAGATTTGCTCTTTAGTTTCAACCTAGCGGAGGCGCGGTTTAACAATGGGTTTAGGCCCATCATTTCGCGGTTCTCTCTTAGTCGGTGGTGGCGATCGCTCTTCTGTCTCTTCATCAAAAGACATACCCTCGCGGCCCGGCGTGGTGCTGCCGTAGATATCCAGGTATGTTGATTGCCCAGCTGCGGCTGCGGCTGCGGCAATTACTGTACGAATCGCCTGAATATTGCGTCCCCCTCGACCAAACACTTTTCCTTTATCTGTGCTTTCAAAGGCGATGCGAACCCAAACCCGGTTGAGGGCCTGAGAAATTTCACAATCGACACTTAATGTCTCTGGAGATTCCAAAAACGGCTGCACCAAAAACCGAACCAGCTCAACATAGTTGGGGCTAGCTGTTGGGAGTTTTGTTCCGAAATTATGATGCGGCTGTTGCACTGACCTGCTCAAAAACATTAGCTTTTACTAGAATGCGACGAACGGTGTCAGTGGGTTGAGCGCCTTGTTGTAGTCGCTTGACGATGGCGGGAACGTCTAGTCGCACTTCATCAGTTCTGGGGTTATAAAAACCCAATTCTTCTAGGGGACGGCCATCGCGGCGAGCGAGGTTGTTAATGGCGACAATGCGGTAACTTGCTTCCCGCTTTTTACCGAATCGCTTCAAGCGCAGTTTGATCATGGTTGAAGAATCATTCTCCCGTTGGTTGTTAGATATTAGTTAGTAACTAATTGCTGAGGAAGTAACCTAAATCTGGCTGCTGCCAATAAATTGAGGGTTAGTTTCCTCTGCTGATAAATTCTGAGGTCGAAATGCTAATTTTAGCACTGCCTAGCATTTGCTGCTATTAGTCATTTGTCATTGGTCATTTGTCATTTGTAAATTACCAATACCCCATGCCCAATGCCCCATGCCCAATAATTAAAGATTGCCGAAGCCTTTTTTCTTTTTATCTTTGGGTTTTTTCTTTTTCGTGGCTGAGGCACCATCATAACCTCGCCATCCGGGGGCTGGGGGACGATTACCAGCACCAGCGAAGGCGTTGCCCATACCGCCGCCGCCAAACATTCCCGGCATTCCAGGGAAGCCACCTTGACCCATTTGCTGCATGAGCGATCGCATTTTTTGGAAATCACCCACCAGTTTAGCCACATCAGACTCTCTATAACCACACCCAGAAGCAATCCGCCGCCGCCGACTAGGAGAACTGGCTAATAAATCGGGGTCGTGACGTTCTTGGCGAGTCATGGAGTTAATCATGGCCTCACAGCGCTTTAGCTGGGTTTCTCCCTGCTTTAGCTGATCATCTGAAATTTTGTTCATCCCTGGAATCATCTTAATGAAGCCTCCCAGAGATCCCATATTCTTCAGCATCCGCAACTGCTTGA
>JBGTMK010000406.1:0-5104 GCA_041743605.1 Nostoc sp. | reverse complement strand
GAACAAGCGATCGCTAACTTAGACATTATTTTACTCGACCACTCCCACTGTGAACGCAAAGCAGCAGGCGTGGCCTTGAACATGATGTTTCGCTACCCTTCTAATACTAAAATGGTGCGCGAACTAACTGCGATCGCTCGTGAAGAACTAGAACACTTTGAGCTAGTTAACCAATGGTTAGAACGCCGGAATATTCCCCTGGCTCCTTTACCACCACCTCCCTACGGTGCGGGTTTAAAAGCTGCTGTACGCCCCAAAGAACCTGAGCGATTCCTGGATTCCTTACTAGTCACTGGTTTAATTGAAGCTCGCTCTCACGAACGTTTAGGACTATTAGCTGCTCATTGTCCAGAACCAGAGTTGGCAAAATTTTATCATGGGCTAATGGCATCCGAAGCGCGACACTACGGTATATATTGGGTTTTAGCTGCTACTTATTTCGACAGAGAAATAGTCATGCAACGGCTTGATGAATTGGCAATTGTCGAAAGCGAGTTGCTAGCGACTTTGCACCCAGAACCTAGAATTCACAGTTAGTAGACTAACCCAATAGATATGAAGCTTCAGCTAACACACCTGAGACTCCTTGTCTCCAACTACAAAGATTCTTTTCTGTTCTATCGGGATCTGCTGAAATTTGATGTCGACTGGGGCGATGAAGATAGCGGATATGCTGAGTTTAATACCGGATATCTCAAGCTGGGTTTGTTCAAAAAAGAATTAATGGCTGAAGTAGTCCCAAGAATCGAACAGCCTTCATACATTGTCAATCGAGATAAAGCTGTCTTAATTTTTGCAGTCGATAATGTGGATGAGGTCTATGAGCTAGTAAAAGATCAGAATGCGATCGTTGTGACTGAACCACAAGATCGCCCAGACTGGGGAATTCGCACAGCTCATTTTCGCGATCCTGATGGCAATCTCATCGAAATCTATAACAATCTCGGAATTGTCAGTTAAAAATTTGCTACCAACACAAATATCCAATATCTGAATTACAAACTTGGCTCTAATACCAAGCTTGGTGGACTATAAATAGGGGACATATTTGTAATATGTCCCCTAAAAATTTTATGTATTTCTAGCCTGACAAATGTCTTAGTCATTAAAGCTAGAATAATGTTTAATTACAGTTCTAATCAGGCTAGCTTCGACTATTCAGGTTCACTGTCTATGTAGATGCTGGCTTTTTTTTGAGGACTTTATTCATCAAACCAAGTACCAACAGACCGAAAATTGCACCAGGTTCAGGAATAGCAGTTGCTGTCAACTCACCACCAAGATCCAATCTACAGTTTGGGTATGTGTCGCAGACTTCTGGTGAGAGATCATCTTTCAAGAATATCTTAGCTGTTGGTAATCCTTGTTCGGGATTTAGGTAAGTATAAAAATCTAACCCTGTCACATCTGTTGCAAAGTCAATTCCCAAATCCAAACCATTAGATGTGTCAAAATTACCAGTTTGTAGAACAGTCTTTGTGATTGTATCAAAATTGAAATTAAAAGTACTATCCAATTGTGGAAAATCGTAGTTAAAGTTTTGCAATAAACTTCCTTCTGGGTTGAAGAAAGAAATTGCAAAATCAGTCAGTTGATCCTTTGTGACAACGCTTCCAAGGAAACTATCATCATAGCTGAACTGCCCCTGAGCGGAATAACCTTGATCTCCTAACCAATCAAGCCGATAAGAAGCAGCATCAGCACTAGAAACGTTCATTAAAGTAGCTATAGAACTGAAAGCGGCAACAGCTACAGTAGCTTTGATTTGGTTACGAATGCTTTTCATTTTCTTGATAACAGTAATAGATTGTGATATTGTATTCGTCTGCAAAATTTTCATCAGTATGGAAGTCAATACTGATTATTCCTTAATAAAGATGAACTACATAAAGTGAATCCATCTACCTAAATAGTGAGATTAAACACAGCAGTAATCACTGAAATAGGTTTAAAAGATTGTATCATTCACAGTCAAAAATCTGCTGATATCTGTTGATTATTTTTTGTAAGATAAGCCAGAAATATATAATTTATACTAATAAAATGACTTGCATTTCTTAAATTATTCTTTAACTCATCTTAAATAAAGGATGTCTTGCTCACTCTGGTTTTTATGATTTTATTTAGATTATTGTTTTGGCAAAATTAAGATATTTATTAGAACTCAATAATTTATAAAGTTTATTCTTTTATCTACTTGTTTATATATACTTCTAGACTTTAGGTAGCTGGTTTATTTTAATGTATGCATTAATTTGCCAAAGATCAGGCAGATTTCATATAAATTCACCTTTTATTTACTAACTCTAAATTAAATAAAGCATTACCCAAACTTAATCAAGATCAAATATTTTTGCTTCAGCATTCTTTTTTAAGTAACCAAACCATCCTCATGACATTCTCAAGACGTAAATTCTTTGCAGTAGCAGGTACAACTGCTGTCGGCACCTTGATGGTGTCTCCTATGGAAGGTCTTCTGTCCAGACAAGCCTTTGGTCGAAAATTAGGTAAAGGATATGGGCCACTTGTACCAGATCCCAATGGTTTGTTAGATTTACCAGCCGGATTTCAGTATCGAACTTTTTCTCTAACAGGCGAACTCATGAACGATGGCACTTTAGTGCCTGGCGCTCATGATGGGATGGCGGCTTTCCCAGGCCCCAGAAATACAGTAATTTTAGTTCGCAACCACGAACTAAGCCCTGGTTCAGCTACACAAGTCATCGGGCCAAGACCCTACGATCCACTTTGTAAAGGTGGTACAACAAATTTAGTTGTTGGGCCTAATCGTCAGTTAACCAAACACTTTACAACCCTAAGTGGAACCTATCGTAACTGTGCAGGTGGACTAACTCCTTGGGGTTCGTGGATTACCTGTGAAGAAAACACCTCCACTGTGGCTACAAATAACCCAGCAAATCCCACCAATAATGTCTCAACTTCTCACGGTTATAACTTTGAGGTTCCAGCTAGCGCTACTTCTCCTGTAAAGCCTGAGCCTCTAATAGCTATGGGACGCTTTAACCATGAAGCTGTTGCTGTAGACCCCAAAACTGGAATTGTTTATGAGACAGAAGACCGGGGAGATAGCCTCTTTTACCGTTTTATCCCAAAAGAACGTGGCAACTTAAAAGCAGGAGGAACCCTTCAAGCCTTAAAAATAAAAGATATCTATCAAGCAAAAACCTTTGCTGGTTTTCCTAAGCAAAAGCCTATGAAAGTAGAGTGGGTGACGATTACTGATCCCAATCCGCCTGAAGATACTATACGAGTAGAAGGTTTTGCAAAAGGAGCAGCCCAGTTTGCCCGTGGCGAAGGTATCTGGTATGGCAAAGGTGAATTTTACTTTTGCTGTACGAATGGTGGTTCTACTAATTCAAGTGGCAATCCGAATGGGTTTGGCCAGGTCTGGCGCTACATTCCAGGTAAAGAGACAATTGAACTATTTGTAGAGTCTACATCTAGAGATGAACTCGATGCTCCCGACAACATAGTTGTGGCACCGTATGGTGATCTTATCCTCTGCGAAGATGGAGGTGGTGAACAATACTTAAGAGGTGTGACTCCTGAGGGCGAACTTTATAACTTCGCACGTAACGCCTTAAATGGAAGTGAATTCGCTGGGGCTTGCTTCTCACCTGATGATAAGACTATGTTTGTCAATATCTATTCCCCTGGTATTACTTTTGCAATTTGGGGCCCTTGGACAAGTCATAGAGGCTAATATCAAGTCGTAAGATCAATGTCAGCGTAGACTTAGCCCGCCACACGTATCGCTAATATATCGTTGAATTATCTTAGGTAAGCAGACAAGGGGAGGAGAATTGTATTCTCCTCCCCTTGTCTTTTGATTGACACCTTGAGAGTACTGCCTAAAATCGACTCTGCCATAAAAGCTATTTGCTGGGTAAATTGGGATATAGAACCAGAAAATTTTCTGTGTAAACTTGACCAGCAAATGGTATGAAAAACTATTATCAAGATTTTTTAATTCGTGATTGGGTGGAAAGCGATCGCACGAGAGCCGCTGAAGTCATCAGTTATGTATTATCAGAATACGGTCTGGGTTGGGAACCAAAGGGCGCCGACCGAGATGTGCTGCGAGTAGAGGAATATTATTTAGCTACTGGGGGAGAGTTTTGGGTAATTGAACACCAAACCCAGTTAGTCGGTACTGGGGCATACTACCCCATACACCGAGGTGAAAAAGCTGTAGAAATCCGCAAAATGTATCTTTTGCCCAGTATCAGGGGTTTGGGATTAGGGAAATATTTGTTACAACAGCTAGAAGCAGCGATCGCAGAGCGTGGTTTTCAACAAATTTGGATTGAAACCGCCAGCGTTTTGGTGGAAGCAGTCAAGCTGTATGAAAGCAACGGCTACACTCCAGCAACAGGAGTAGAAACAACAAGGTGCGATCGCGTCTATTTTAAGTCATTAGTCATTGGTCATTAATCATTGGTCATTGGTCAAAAGTTACTGGCTAAAGGCAAATGACAAATGACGAAGGACAAATGACAAAGGACAAATAACAAATGCACACTTGGATTAAAAATCTCACAGGCTTACTCAATCTTTTTCTTCAATCCCATTGCCCTTTGTGTCAACGTGCAACTTCCCAAGAATTCTGCCAGAACTGCACCAGACAACTCCAAAAATGTCAACGTAAAGACCCGATTTCTCTATGGAAAGAGCCAATACCAGTTTTTGGCTGGGGGGAGTATGGTGGCCCCGTGAAACGAGCGATCGCGGCGATGAAATACGAAAATCAACCCCAAATAGCTCGTCCTTTGGGTCAATGGTTAGGAGAAGCATGGTTGTTAAATTCACCGAAGCGAGATAGCCAGGCTGTGGTAGTTCCCATACCACTCCACGCTAGCAAGCAAAAGCAACGTAAATACAATCAAGCTGCACTGATTGCACAAAGCTTCTGCGAAATAACTGGATTAAAATTGAAACTAAACGGTTTAGCAAGAGTGCGAGAAACCGAAGCGCAATTTGGTTTATCGGTATCTAAACGAGAAAAAAACTTGGCTACAGCTTTTGCTGTTGGCCAAGAATTTCGCGATCGTCCCCCAAATGTCCCAGTGCTGTTAGTAGATGA
>JBGTMK010000405.1:0-3533 GCA_041743605.1 Nostoc sp. | reverse complement strand
ATTAGCAGTGCATCAGAGAGATTCATCATCGAATAATTCTGCTCGGCACTAATTCGGGCATACAAATTAACATGAGGGTTTGATTGCCAATCGAAATTAGCAATACCTTCAACAATATCTGGTCTGAGGTTGGAGCGGACTAAACTAACAGTGGCATCTGTTCTCTGTTGTAATTGTGCTTTAATTTCTAGATAATTACTGGAGCGAGAAACTTTACAATAATTTGTCCCACGTTTGGCACACCAAACCACACGCTCTACGTTGTCTCGCACGCGAATTAATGATTGGGACATATCAGCGTCGGTGGATGATGCGCCGGTGAAAATTCCATAGACTTTCTCGACTTTATCTGGAATTTCTATGCTGACTCCGGTGGCGACTGTGGGAGAACAAATAATTATGTCATATAACCCCGAAGCTAATACTGCATCGGGATTTTTCAAAAACCTTTTTTCGTCTGGATTGCCACTGGTTTCTGAGTTAACCAGCAGGATTCTAAGACCAGGATTTTGTTTTTGTAGGAGTCGGGCTGTTGTCTTGCTGGTGGCTTTGCTATCTGTGGTGACATATAGCGCCTTACCTGGCAAGATGTTTTGTGCATTTTGGATTAACTCGTTTATAACAGCTGATTTGTCTTTGGCTTGAATAAATGTGACGTGGTAGGGTTTGGGTTGATAGTCGTTATAAATTAAGTAGATTGGAGCCGGATCTGCTTTCAGTTCCCAGAGGTAATTTAGGGTTGGGTTGTTTAAATCAGCGTCAGCAACAATTATCCTTCGGGCGACTCTAATTAATTCTGCAAATCTTGCTAGTAATGCTGGACGTTTCCCGTCTTTATCGCAAGTACTAGAAGTTAATAAGTGACGAACAACTTGGACAATTTCATCAATCATTAAGTCACAACCAGCAAATTTTTTCGGGTCGATGGCTAGGAGTGAATCAACACAGAAACCAATTCGGAAGCTGTACGCTCCTCCTTTGATAAAATTGCCGTTGACTTTATCTAAGTCGCCTCGGTAATCTAAATCTGCCCTGGCACATAAATTCTGTATGAGCGCAATTCTGTGACTCGGTGCTAATAACTTCGGAGAATGCGCTGTAGTTTTGGCCATAAACTTAGTTTTACCAGTGCCTTTGCCTGAGTTAAGGGCAATAATTCCTGACTGGGGTAAGTCTTTGATCTCTAAGGTGGATAAGTCGGCTGTGGTTACTTTTAATGAGGGTTCGTAAGTTAACCGATTTTCTAAGCGTTGCCACAACTGCCAATGTGCTACTGAAAGGGCTTGTTTTAAGGCTGTAGACCAGGCAGCTACGCCAGCGTTGGCAATTAAATCATCAACGCCTTTACACAGTCCTTTTTGACCGTCCCAGATGGCGATATCAACTATTGATCCTGCGGCGGTCAGTAATCGGCTAAAGCGGAAAGTCGCGGCGTTAACCCGTCTCTGGGTTAGAGTATTGGTGTCTTGGTCAAAGGCGAGGGTAAATTTTCTCCCCTTAACAGCAAATCGTGCTATATCTGGGATTAGATAGGGCTTGACAGGGTTGCCTAATAAATCCTTACTGCGGTAGCCGCCGTTAATTCCGTAAAGGGCAATGGCTACATACCCCTGTGACAACAGGCATAAGGATTTTTTACCGCCTTCTGTAATGATGATTGGGATTTCTGGGTGGAGTTCTAGCCAGTCCCAAAAACTTTCTCCTGGTGGGGGAACTTCTACACCGTAGCGGTTGGCTATTGAGCGTCTATTTTCTCGGTTGACGGTGGGGAGATAAGCCCGTGAACCGTTGCCAATTGGGGTTTCGTATTTTTGATCCTTGTCTTTTTTCGTGTCAATCCTGGGTCTACTTAGTTTGCCTTGCCAGGGGCTACCGTCTTCGTTAAAAAATATTGCGGCGTGGAGTGTGGGTTTGGCTTGATGCCCAAATCTGGTATATTTCCAGTTCAGTGCATCGTGGATTGGGGTTGAGACATCCCCCCCAGCACTAATTTCTATGTCGGAGACGATGCGGATGTTATCAGTGTACAGAGAAACTGCGATCGCAGAGCCGGTAATAAATTCTCGCTCAATTCGGCTGGCAAACTCACTTAAGCTTTCTACTGGCAGTAGGTTTAGAGCAGATGGTAGAACACTTGATAGATTTTTCAATTTCTTTCTCCTGGCAGGGGTTAAATTGCCCTCGCCAAGAAAAGACTGATGTTCAACTTTTATCTACAGAACAGTTGGCGTAACTTGTGCGGTAGAGGGGGAAAGAGTCAAGTAGTTTGGGTAAAGCCTTCAAATAAGTTCTTTTTTCCTTTGAATCTGTTGGAAGTAAAGCTTATAATCAATAAAAGGCTCCACTTGATTCTTACTCCAGTGGGGGTTTTGCATTCTGTCTTTTCTGGCGGGGTGAAATGTGTGGTAGGTGTTTGCCGCACCAAATCCACGAATTACAAGCGAAATCAAATGAAGAATTTGAGCCTAAGTCTGTGAGTTTGCCGCTCGCAGGCTTTTTGGCATTTATTGGCTCAATTTTCTAGCGATTAAAGATCATAAATAACCATAAAAAGAACTCAGTTGGTTGGGGTTAAGATTTTGTTTGCTATTCAGATGGGCATTTTGCAGCATGATTGCTTCTATTCGGTCAAGCCTGTCTGGTTGGTCTATGGTGTTGGTCATGCACTATCATTTCTAGATTCTTTTTGACTTTTTGGTTTGCTCTGTTCATCAATAGCTTTTTTAGTAAGGGCTAACACCAAACTGGGAACAGTACGATATTCGTTATCCGCCCATTCTTTTAAAATCTGATATTCCTCTTCATTGACTCGGATAGTTATGGATGGCTTTTTGGATGGCACTTTTAGCACTCATTGAATAATGCTTCATGACATTCACAATTATCCAACCTAAAAACAAATCTTTCTAGGTGCAGCGTTTATAAATTTATTTCAATTTTATTGACAGGTGCAGCACCTATTGATTACCATAACAGATAAGTCAGGCGACCGACAAGCGCCGTTATCTAATTTCTGTCCACCGAGTAAGGAAATGCTTATAAATTAACCCTTTTAGGGTTTGGGCAAGACAAAACAGTGGTAACTACCAAATGACTGTCTTACCCCTATCAGTAGCTAACGCTGACCGTCAATCACTATTTGTCCATTAACCGATAGATGCTCTATGAAAGCGTCAAACTCTTCACGGGGACTTGATTTAGATTCCCCTGGTCTGTTTTGTGAAAGTTACGTTACAAAATCTGAACTCGCAAGAATTCTTAACGTTGCTCGTTCAACTTTAGTCAGTTGGGACGGCATAGCTCTTTACCGCATAGATGGCTATCGGCAAGCCTACCCAGTAAAAACTGATGGCAGTACGGATCGCTCTTGTCCGTTATCCCCGTACCAAAGCTGGGTTCTGTCCCGCATTGGACGAGTGATGGCTAATCTGCGTTCTGTCGAACGGGTAAAGAACTACATCAAAAAGTATCCCCAGGAATTCAGTCAAGCCAAGTTTCAAGCACAGTTCGCCCAAGTAATTCAAAGAGGTACA
>JBGTMK010000404.1:0-28406 GCA_041743605.1 Nostoc sp. | reverse complement strand
CAGCAAGATGAACCGGATTTCATTCTCTGTTGATGAAATTCAAGAGGCATTAAAAACCTACGCTAGCAATAGTGAGAAAATAAAAGATTTAGACAAAAGGCTTGACATTCATTTACAAGATTATGTCAATTACAAAGACGCAATTCTCTTGGATCGCAATGGGCTTCGAGAAAGGATTGATCATAAATGGGAACGCACCGAAGACGAATTTAAAATTGTCAAAGGAGAGATAAAAGACCTTCAAGGCTTTCTTCAGAGAAGAGATGACTTTAAGATCCGCGAATAACTCACTGGGGATTCACTCTAGCAATTTATGGGCATTGGGCATTGGTCAAAATCTCCATTTTGTCACTTGGTAGGCTTAAGCCCTGTAAGTTCGTAAACTAATTGATTCGGGAATTGTTTACGACCTTGTACAAAGTCGTTTTTTCTAAGACAGTGCAGCGCTGGATACAATCGATGAAATCCCATCTTTAAAGTTTGGCGTATTTGTACTGCACGTAACGGGCCAGCCTTTAACAACAAATCATAAATTTTAGCTTCATCCTCATTCATAGTTTTTTCTCCGGCCAACATCTAAGGCAATTTTGTCCACCGCCGTCACAACAAGGGCAGGTTATAAATTTAAAAGCGTGGTAACGGTCATATATGTCAACATGGTCAGCAACCAGTTGACCACCGCCCCCACTACAAGCCATACATTGCCCTGGTGGAATTCTGATCGGTTCAGTTCTCTGATTCTTTATCCTCATCCTCTATCTCCTCATAGGAAATAAACTCAACTTTAGGGTTGGCGTTTTGAAGCTCAGTAAAACTTGATTCTATGTTGTTGGCGTAAATAACATCAGTATCGGGTTTCTCGTCGTCTGGGTGCTGAAAAGTAATTTTATAGCGTGGCATAATTCCCTTTTCGTCACACTTGTATAATTTCTGTCCGGTGGACTGTCTAGTTTGTCCCACTGGGCACTAAATAAATGAGTAGCATTTGAGTAGCGCGATCGCTGCTTGCGATCGCTAAAAATCAGGGTAAAAAAGGCGTGATTGAGTAGCAAATGAGTAGAAAATCCCAGAGAGTAGCTTGAAAAGCTTACAGGGCAAGGTCTTCTGGTACTACCCACAGCAGTGCAATAAGGGACTTCCAATTACAGCAGTTTTCATGTATTTGAACCACATCTGTCGTAACGGGTACAGCATTGCTGTGCCCTTACCGCGTGGTCTATTTACCTGAAAATAGCTGTAAAAAAATATCCCATAATTTAGAATTATGCATTCTGCTTTCTTCTTCAAATATGACATTAGTCACGGTTTAACTAATTACCTTTTTCACTAGTGCTTATCTCCTTTCAATCCTATTATTTAGTTGTCCAAGAGATTAAAATTTTGCTAAAAAATAATCTCTTTGATGTCTAAATCATAGGAGGAAAGTTTGCGAATGAGTATTAAAAGAATGCTTGTTAGTGCAGCGCTGATTTTACCAATTGCTGTTACCTTTATTCCTTCCCAAGCCGATGCCCAGGCCAGACGGCCAGTTAGGCGACCAGTTCCAGCTAGAATAATTAAAAGACCAGCGCCAGTTAGGGTTAATACCCCTGTTCAAGCTAGAAGAAGGATATTAGTTCCTGGACGTTGGGTGCAAACAAATCGTGGTCGTCAGTGGATACCTGCTCGCTATGTATATAGAAGATAAAAGGTTACTGGCTACTGGATATTAGGTATTAGAGAGCAGGAAAAAAGGAAACAAAAGGGAAAGAGGCAATTATTACTTTTTTCCCTTACCCTTTACTCCTGCTTCTCTAACTTTTGAGTCCCATTTCCAGCACCCAGTCTCCAATCCCTTTTACACTAAAGCTACTACTGGTTGCTGCCAGCGTCCCACCGCTTTACCAATTACTGCTAATTCTTGCATCAAGTTATCGAAACGGTCTGGTGTAAGAGATTGTGGCCCATCGGATAAAGCTTTGGCAGGGTTAGGGTGAACCTCTATCATCAGAGAATCTGTGCCAGCTGCGATCGCAGCCATTGCCATTGAAGGCACAAACTCAGACCAACCCACGCCGTGACTGGGGTCAATCATAATTGGCAGGTGAGTCAGCTTTCGCAACACTGGCACTACTGATAAATCCAGCGTATTTCGCGTATACTGGCGGTCAAAGGTGCGTATTCCCCTTTCACACAAAATTACATTGGGATTACCAGATGCCAAAATATACTCGGCTGCCATCAACCAATCTTCAATAGTAGCCGCCATTCCCCGCTTCAATAGAACTGGTTTCGGCTGCGCTCCCACTTTTTTGAGCAAGGAGAAATTCTGCATATTCCTTGCCCCCACCTGGATCACATCAGCAACTTCTGCGATTTTATCCAGGTCAGCGGCATCCATCACTTCTGTAATAATACCTAGTCCGCTCACTTCCCGCGCCTTCGCCAACAAATCCAAAGCACTCTCGCCGTGTCCTTGGAAGGCGTAAGGTGAAGTCCGGGGTTTGTATGCCCCGCCGCGCAAGAACTTGGCTCCAGCTATCTTGACACGCCGCGCCGTCTCCACAATCATTTCTTCATTTTCTACGGAGCAAGGGCCGGCAACAACTACTAAAGGGTGGTGTTCACCAAATACCACTTCTCCATTGGGAGTATTCACCACCACTTCCGAAGCTTCGCCGTGGCGATATTGACGACTGGCTCGTTTGTAAGGCTGCTCTACCCGTAACACTTGCTCAATCCAGGGGCTAAGTTCCTGAATTTGTAGTGGATCCAAGTTGGCGGTTTCACCTACTAAACCAATAACTACTTTGTGTTGACCAACAATTTTTTCTGGAGTTAGCCCTCGGCTCGTTAGTTCCTCATCAATGCGGTTTATTTCCGCCTCTGGGGAACCACTTTTCATTACTATAATCATCTGAAAGTTCCTAATTAATTGAGTAAAATTTTCTGTAAATGGCTTAACTTTATTGTTGCCTATTGCTCTAGTTACAAGTAGTTAAAAATAAAATTTGTTTACAAAATAAATAGACAAAATATAGCGCTCAGTTAGTAGTTTTACTACTAAGTAACTGGATATAGGGTATAAAAAGGATTATATAATTTTTATTTGCAATGTTGAAGTTATAAAATTTCAACTTCAACATTCACTTTTTAATTTACCCAATACCGCAGTTACGCAATATCTGAGCGCCGTTCATCATGAGTTTTTTTGCCTAGTTTCGCGCCAAGCTGCCACCATTCGTCCCCAATTGGCGTTGAACTCACCCAAACCCAGCAAACTGCCGACTTTTTCTTCATCCCAAGAGGCAGAGAGAACGCCATAAGTTATCCCTAAAACCCCTAAACCAAATAATCCCATATTCACCAATAACACGGCGATGGGAGGTAGTCGGATGTCGGAGTAGATAGCAAGCAGATAGCTAACAACCAAGGCGCTAATGCCCAAAGCTGTTGGTATACCACAGAATCCAGCTACCCGTCTAATCATGCGTTCGCTGACTACTTGGGGAATTGCCATCTCTTGTTTGGTGTAAGACGGCTTTCTATCAGCCTGTTTGCCAGATTCTTGTGGCTGTGCTGCTGGTTTACTTTGAGTTTTTGCGGGTTTTTGGCGCTTTTTGTTTGGTTCAAAGGGCAAGCGACTGCGTTCAGATTCTTCAGCAGACATAAGCGGTAGTCCTATCCACGAATACCGAGGCGAGCAATCAAAGCTTGATATTTTTCGCGGCTTTCCTGCGATATATAAGCTAGAAGGCGCTTGCGCTGACCAATTAGCTTCAACAGTCCCCGCCGGGAAGAATGGTCTTTTTTATTTGCCTGGAGATGTTCACTGAGGCGGTTAATCCGCTCAGTTAGCATGGCAACTTGGACATCGGCCGAGCCAGTGTCGGTTTCGTGAACTTGGTAATTGGAAATTATTTCTTGTTTCCGCAGTTGCGTCAGGGCCATGATCGATTTAGTTTGTAGTTTTTCTAAATGTATGCAGCAGTCTCCCATAATATCACAGCCCTCAAGCTGGATGTGGAATGACCTTATATAGCTTAGAGACTGTATTTTTTGATACCAATAAATAAAAAGGTCAAACTTTTATCATACTTCGTTTCAATCTCTACTGTTGATTGCAATCTCTGTGGACGTAGCCTCTGCATTGTATCCTTTTGTTTCAATCCCTAATAGGGATTTTAGTTGATTGCGATGAAAAATAAACGGTAACTTGTGGGGAAGCGGCGCGTTTCAATCCCTAATAGGGATTTTAGTTGATTGCGATTTTGTTTTTTTTGTTTTCCTCTTATCGATTAATGTTTCAATCCCTAATAGGGATTTTAGTTGATTGCGATCATCTCTTTGTATGCATTCTAAAATAGCCCCTTCTGGTTTCAATCCCTAATAGGGATTTTAGTTGATTGCGATACAGTTGCGAGGATGCAGAACTGATGATTTTTGATGTTTCAATCCCTAATAGGGATTTTAGTTGATTGCGATTAAGTTTCTTCATGCTATGAAGGCTCAACTGTTAAGTTTCAATCCCTAATAGGGATTTTAGTTGATTGCGATAAAAGAATAGAAAACTAGCGCTTTACCGCATGTTTCAATCCCTAATAGGGATTTTAGTTGATTGCGATCGCAGGTGTCTGAAATCTTTGTGTTATTTGGTTTTCAAGGTTCAATAGCGCGAATGTGGAAATCATAACATAAGGAGTGACAATTGTGCTAACTGTAAATAGCTGAAAGTCAGTCTATATAAGGTGCGCGGATGGTTGAAAAAAGCTATAGCCCTCAAGTCCTTGCATATAGGGGAATCTAGCCATTTTTGTAGTTACCTCTTCACCAACACCTACCCATTCGCGCACTTGGCACAAAAACTAGTTTGATTATTAAAATTTTTCCTTAGCAGCTAACATATGTAAAATTTTTTCTACATGATCCAACTCTCCCACGATTCGCCGAATTGGGTGAGGCCAAACCTTGACAAGGGTAGGAGTTGCAGAAACCTGATTGAGTTCTGCTTGTTCTGGATGAGTTAAAACATCAATCACCTTCAAAGTATAAGGATGTCCGAGCGATCGCTCTAATAATTCGTGTAAATTTTGCAGAATGCGTTCAGTAGTACTGCTATGTCCTGCAACAAACAAGCGGAGAACGTAGCCTTGTGTAGCTACTTCTTTTTTTTGTACAATAACTGGCTGGTGGTATTTTGGTACAGGTTCAGAAAAGTCTACACGCACAATTAAATCGTGATCCTCCCAAAGCTGCGGGAATGAAGAACGATAAGTTGTTAACACCATGCGATCGCACAACCCCTCTTGCCAAGGAGCTGCTTGCCATACTAATTCCCCAGTACCAAAAATGGCATTAAGGAGAGATTGGTGTCTAATGACACTCGGATAAGCTTCAGCAAAAGTCCGCACTTCTTGAGTGCGCGGATCTAACCAGTTATCAATAGTCGCAGTATAACAAGGCACTAAAAAGTGCGGTGGCTCTGGTAAATCTAGAATTTCCTGCAAAGCCGAGCATAAATGTAAGTGCCATCGACCTTGCTTGCTAGGGTCAATGCAGTAAATTAAATCTCCTCCAGGTGTAAATAGCGCAATGCCTTTAAACAACTGGGGTGCAGATAGTTTGTTTGTCGTCAAGTTATTCACAGAGGTTAGGAAGCTAAAAGTAAAAATTCTCTCTTTTACCTTTTACCTTAGCTATAACCGCAACCAGGATCAGAAATATATTTGGGATTTGTACTGGGGATTAAGGAGATGGAGGAAATGGGGGAGAATAATTAGTGACTTTTGTCTAATGCCCCATTCCCCATTCCCCATTCCCAATCTTAAACCCGACCTCGGAGAAACTGCGCCATTTCATTAGGAGTTGGCGACATTTCTAAAGCAGTTTCTTCAGTGATGCGACCATCTTGATAAAGATTGAGCAACGACTGATTCATTGTAATCATGCCGTCAAAACTAGCTTGTTTCATCAACTCACCAATTTCATCATATTTACCATCTTTGATCCATTCTTTAATCGCCTCAGTATTGATCAGCACATCGTGGAAAGCAGCCCGTTTACCGTCAGTTGTGCGACACAAACCTTGGGCAATTACTGCCACTAAAGACTCCGAAACAGCCACCCGCATTGCATCCTGTTCGTCACCAGAGTAGAGATTGAGAATCCGCTCAATGGTTTTGACAGCGCTATTAGTGTGCAGAGTTCCCATAACTAAGTGACCAGTCTGAGCGGCTTTTAGGGCAGTGTTGACTGTTTCTTTATCCCGCATTTCCCCCACCAGAATCAAATCTGGGTCTTCCCGCAAAGCTGCTTTTAAAGCGTTGTCAAATTTCCGGGTATGCATTCCCACTTCCCGCTGTTTTACTAAAGACTTGCGGCTTTGATGAACAAATTCTATCGGGTCTTCAATGGTGATGATATGTTTGGCCATCTCCTTATTGATGTAGTCAACCATTGCTGCCATTGTGGTGGATTTACCAGAACCAGTAGGCCCAGTCACTAAAATTAAACCTTTGTGGTGATGACAAATATCCCGAAAAACTGGCGGTAAATTCAACTGTTCCATAGTTAAAATTTTCAGCGGAATCAACCGCAACACCATTGCAGCCCCTTTGAGAGAACCAAAAACATTAATTCGCACGCGAGCAAAGTCGTATTGAGTTGCTCCGTCAAATTCTAAATGTTCTTCAAAGCGCTGAATTTCCCCCTCACTCATCACCTCCCGCAACCAATTCATAAAAGCTTCTTTATCTGTTTCTGGATAATCCGTTGATTGAATTTCTCCTCGGCTGCGAAAGCGGGGTACTTCACCTACACCCAAGTGCAAGTCAGAATATCCCTGATCGTAAGCTTCTCTGATTAACTTCGCTAAAGTGAGTTGTGGAACGCTGTTTTGAGGGCGGACTGAACTAGGTATTGGCGGTGGACTACCCGGACGATGACCTGCGACAGGAGGGTTGGTTGACATATCCAATGTTTGTGTCATCTGCCGCTGTGTACTAAAGTTTGGGGTTGGGGGTGGTGGCGGTGGCATTGGTGGCACGTTACGTCCGACAGCAGAGTTAGAATTTAATGGAGACTGTGATTCTGTCATATATCTTCACATTTGGCAGTTAAAAGTTGAATTAACGAGAAGTCAAGTCATTTGCTTCGATGACTTTTGAAAAATGCTTGCTTGCAAGCCTTAATGGTGATGAGAGGCGATTGAGACTCTAAAACCACGGTCAATCCATTCCATCCACCTCAATTGGTATCTTTTTTTTCTTGAGATTCTACTATTCAGAATATTTAGATAGATTATTTAACCTATCTAGACTGGTTTAACACACGCAATGGCTCAAAACGCCTCAGCCAATATACGTAGATAGTTGAGTAACTTTTAGTTATTTAAATGCAAAGTAAATATTCTCAGTCCTTAGATGAGAAATTTATCCTAGGCAAAGACACAAATCGCCAGCAATTAACAGCACAAATACTAGTAGTTCATTTATTCAGCCCATTAATAAATTATGAGAAGCAATCCTATTTTTTATAAGAAATGTTAAGTTGAATAGGAGTAATGTCCTGGGGATCAAGGTTAAAAGCTCATACCTTTTAGGTTATATACCTGAAGATAGATGCATAAAAGAAGTTTTTTTAATAGATAGAAACTTGACTTTATATCCATAATTACAAAAAAATAACTGTAAACTTTAGTAAACAAATGCTCATTTTTCCGATTAGTTTTTATATACTGAATTTCACTGAAAGAATTCAGTTTGCTCGCAAAAAGCGAGATATGACTGAAATTAAAAGATGTTCTGTATATTGGGAGGAAAAGTCATGGTTTCTGCTCAAAGCTCTAATCAAGGAAAGACCTACTCCTTGTTGATGATTAAAAGCTTTTTAATATGGACTTTTACATTAGCAGTATGCTTGTTGGTTGTGGGTTTTCCACTAGTTGTCTTGATGGCTACGGTCGGATGTCTGTTGTCGATTGTCTTGCAATCTGTGATGCCTGTTAGTGCAGTTTTGCTTGTAGCGGGCGCTTTAATAATGTTTAATATCATGGCAGTTGTATTGGCTGCGGGTGTGCTAACTGTTAAAGGAGTTCATCCTAGTGAAGTTAAATGGTTAAGCTGGCTGCATGGAGAGGCAGACCAAATGCAGACTACTGTTTACGCTGCTTGCCCTCTAACTTGTGAGATTAAGTAGTCCTTACAGTTGAATTATTCGACAAACAGTGCGTCTGCCCGGTTAAGCCGGGTTTTTTCATGCTCTTTATAATTTGAACTCATAGTTGAATGCGATAAACAGTGCGTCTGCTCGGTTAAGCCGGGTTTTTTTATTTTTGTGTGATTTGTCGATTTATATTTATGGTTTGTGTGATGATTGACTGCCGACTATTGACTATTTACCATAGACCATTGACTATAACCATTGGCAAATCACAGACGATTAATGACTAATGACTAATCAAAAACGCGTTTGCATTATCTTAGGTACTCGCCCGGAAGCGATTAAACTAGCTCCAGTCATTCAGGTTTTCCAGAAGTTTTCAGGTTTTGAGTTGCAAGTAATTCTAACTGGACAGCATCGAGAGATGGTTGAGCAAGTTATGCAACTGTTTAATATTAAGTCAGATTATAACTTGGAAATTATGCAGGTTCAGCAATCTCTAAATGATATTACCTGTCGTAGTTTACAAGGGTTAGAAGCATTATTCCAGGTGGAAAAACCAGATTTAGTAATCGTGCAGGGAGATACTACCACTGCTTTTGCCGCAGCTTTGGCAGCTTTTTATCAAAAAATCCCTATTGGTCATGTAGAAGCAGGGTTAAGAACTGATGATATATTCAATCCTTACCCAGAAGAAGCCAATCGGCGGTTGATTTCTCAAATTACTCAGTTGCACTTTGCGCCAACTCCTTGGGCTGTGGAAAACTTGCATCGTTCTGGTGTCTTGGGCGAAATTCACATGACGGGTAACACGGTAATTGATGCATTGTTAAGTGTAGCTGCAACCCAAGTAGTTTGTGATGTCCCAGGCTTAAACTGGGAATCATATCGGGTTTTGCTAGCAACAGTTCATCGTCGGGAGAATTGGGGAGAACCTCTGTTAGCGATCGCTCAGGGTTTTTTACAAATTTTAGACAAGTTTCCCGATACAGCTTTACTGCTACCATTGCACCGCAATCCAACAGTGCGAGTTCCGTTACAAGAACTTTTAGGGAATCATCCCCGAATTTTCTTGACAGAACCTCTAGATTATGGCGAACTGGTGGGAGCAATTGGGCGATCGCATCTTTTGCTTAGTGACTCTGGTGGCTTGCAAGAAGAAGCCCCCAGTTTGGGCAAACCAGTACTGGTTTTGAGAGATACCACCGAAAGACCAGAGGCTGTTGTAGCGGGTACAGCCAAACTTGTAGGTACTACGAGTGAGAATATTTTTGCCGCTGCTGCGGAGTTACTTAGTGATCCAGATGCTTATGAAGCAATGGCAAATGCAATCAATCCTTTTGGGGATGGTCATGCAGCAGAGCGCATTTTGCAAATTGTACAAAATTACTTGACGCCGTGTACGACTTTATCTCAAACCTAACCCCCAAGCCCTTCCCTACGTTCCCGTAGCAGCACGAACGTAGGGAAGGGGAGGAAGAATCAAAATCACACAAGAAAACAGGTAGAACTTAGAAAGGAGACTTTCAAAAGGCGGCTTCTGGCTAGACACCCAGAGCTGCTCGAGTTTCGGGGCCCACAACACCATCTACAAGTAGACCTTTACTTTGTTGAAAGCTTCGGACTCGGCTAACAGTTTGTTGACCGTAAATTCCATCAACTCTAAGATTACCTAAAGCTGTTTGAACGTCTCTGACAAGCTGACCTCTAGAACCAGGGGTAAGAATCACCGAACCGCCAACGCCACCAGGTCTAGTCACAGGAAGATTGGCAGGTCTATCACCAACCCATCGGGCAAAAACGTATCTACCTGTAGAAAGTCTAGCAAAACCGTTTTCATACCTTTCAATCGCTGGAAGTGGAGTGCCATTTGATACGCAATCTATATATGAATAGTTGGTGCTTGGGCCTGTACGGATGCGTAAACAACTGCCGTTAGTCCTTACATAAGCAGCCGAACTCATTTGAATTTGGGCAGCAGCAATAAGTAATACACCAACGCCAGCTAAAGCTAACCAAGCCGAAGATTTCAGCAGTTTTTTCCAATTGAATTTATATTTGCTATTTTCAGATGTCTCTTTTTTAGTAATAACTATCTCAGAAGTTTGAAGAGGTTTTTGCCAATTCCATTGAGATTTAGGGGGATTAGATTTGGTGTTTCCAGATGCTTCTTCTTGAGCAATAAACATCTGGGAATAAGCAAGATATTCCATAATATGCTCCTTTATATGAAAAAATGAGTACTCACAGAGAATTACTTGGTTCTTCTCTGTATATATTCTTAGTATATTTTATATCACTGTGCGATTAAAAGGTTTTTACTGGTAGCAAAATTAAGAAAAGATAAAATTAGTCAAAATATTCCTGAGAAAATGCGATCGCGATCGTCTGGAATCGCAATTGCATCAATCTGACTGCTCTATCAGCCATAGGAACTTCAAAGGAATCAAAGTCGTATACCCTTATAAACATTTATTAAGTTTTAATTATCGAAGAATCTTAAGACTTTTTGGTATACTACGGTAAGTCAGTCAATTTACAGCTGCTTTAGTTTAGTTAACAAAGCTCATTCCACAAAAACTCAATAAAAGCAAGTATTTTGTACTACAATTCTAGATTTTTTATTAGCTCAAACGCCACACTACAAGAGTAGGCTATCGCCAATCATCCAGGGCAAAAACATCTGGGCGATTGAATCCCGCTTCATTGGGTCTATGCATTGCAACTCCAATAATTTCACTACGAAAACCACGAGCTAGCATCCGGCGGTAAGCTTCGTCTCGACTAGTATTCACCCCGGCCACCAAACGTGACATTCCTTGAGCCACAGTCAATGCTTCACACAAATCCAATAACTGCTCGAAACGTTGCCCTGCATCATTGCCAGAATATACCGCGCCAAATCGGATAAAGCAAGTATTACTACCCGCTTCAGTACCCGCCCCATAGTGACAAACTGCAAATCCTGCCAAGCTTGTATCATTCCATAAAAATACTGTATCACCCAGTCCTTGAGCCTGAACTGTTAGAATTTCCCGTGATAAATCTAGCCCTTCATAAATAGAATTAGTGAGTTGAGCAACTGCTTTCAGACTTTGGGTGCGTTCATCCTCACTCATGTTTTCGTATCTAGTTCCTTGAGGTATTGGCTGTAATTGCTCCTGTACTTCCTTGGTCAAAATTGCAGTGAGAAAACGCAGACGGAAGCCAAATTTTTGATATAGTACGTGATGCTTGGGACTTTGAGCAAAAGTAAACAGTCCTGTCATCGGAGTATTCCACTGGTCAAAGTTAGCGATCGCAGCTTCAACTAGACGTTGACCAACTCCTTGGTTCCAATAGTCAGGATGAACGCTTAACGGCCCAAAATAGCCAAAGCTTCCCCAATTCACTACCAAATTAGACCCGATTAATTTTCCATCTACCTCAGCAGCATAAGCCCTATTAGGATCAGTCTTCCAACGGTGGTGGATGTAAGCAGCATCCCCATAAAACTTCGTTGGTTCAGGTAGTCCTAATAATGTGCCAAAGGCCAGCCGAAAAATATGGTCAGCAGCAGCTAACTCATTCTCTTGGAGTAGTCGGATAGAAACCTTCATCTCTTTGTTGTTTTGAGAGCATTAAGTTCTATCCTATTACGAGTCGTGACACGTAAAGCCCCCGCTTTCTAACCTATCCATTACCGGATATTTCTTAAGATTTGCGAGAGTATTCACTCATGTTTTTATCAATCTTTATTTATTCAGTGAGACACACTTGCTGCATTTTTTGGGGAAGTTGCCGACACATTTGCTGGTATCCTTGAGGATTAATTTGCCACCAAGTAAATAATCCCAGGCTTGTACCCCCCACAAGCAACGCCAACACTCCCCCCAACATTACCAAACGTTTACCCCGATTAGGTTTTGTAATTAAAGTTGGTGGAATTTCAGGGCTTTTAACTGTTTCATCTGAAATGTCTAACTCTAGATCCAAATCTAGCAAAGTTTGCGAACTTTCTGTAAAAGAAATTAATTCCTCTTGTTTCTCTTGTTCTTCTTCTTCCTCTTGTATTTCTGCTTCTATGATCTCTTCTGGCAACGCCGGAGTCACAGGTACTAAATATTCTGGGGAGACACGGCAATAAGTGAGAACAACCGACGTATTATCACGCCCATTTTTTTCGTTTGCCAAGTCAATCCAGTTGCGGACAGCATCTTCAACTGTCATTTGCCCTGCTAACACAGGTATTGCATAATCCTGCCAAGATTGTTCCACCCAGTTATTATCACTCAAACCATCAGAACACAGTAGCAAGATGCCATCTTCTTCGATAATGAATCGCTGAACCTTGAGACGCAAAGATTCTGAATCTCTTGTCCCCAATGCTTGAGTTAAAGCACTAGCATCTGGTCTTAAAAGTGCTTTTCGATACAAGCTTTTAGCAAAGCGTACTTCCCGCGTTGCGACATCATCATCTACTGTGAGTAGCTGGCAATAATTGCGAGTAATCCAATAGGCACGGCTATCACCAACATTAGCTAAGTAAAGTTCATGGGTATTATTTGATTGCCACCCAGTACTTGTTTGCACTCGTTGGGGAACTTGCAACGCCATAACAATAGTTGTAGCCATGCGTTCTTTGCCTTGGCGTTTTTGCTCATTATTACGGGCACAAATCAGATTATTTACCACCCGCAAGCTTGCTTCTAATTGTTCTTGCAACAACTCTGGTGGAACAAGTGCAGTTTGTTCGGTAATCTCTTTTAGTAAAACGCGAATTTGCAACTTTACAGACTGCACTGCCAACTGACTAGCAACCTCGCCGCCTTCATGTCCACCAATGCCATCACAAACAATCGATAAGTGGTGCAATAAAGGTTCATCGAAATCAATCAAAGTATTGGGGTAGCAAGCGTCTTCATTTTGCGCCATAACTGGGCCAATATCTGTAGATCCTGCCACCTTCAAAACTAATGGCAATTCTGCCGCAGATGCTAGTAGTAAATTATTGAGTTGAATATTAATAGTCTCTACATCAACCTCAGTTTCACACATCTGCTGGACGATGTTTTGTAACCCCTTGGCTACTGATGTTTTTGCAGAAGCTACCCAAAACTGCCAACACTCTCCCAGATTTTGTAAACTCAATTTCTCATTTGTTGGCGTTTGGTAAAGTTCTAACAGTCGCACACACCAACCTTGAACTCTCAAATTGTCTACTACTAGTAAACTGTGGCTAAGTCCCAATTCTGATAGAGGTGTCCAAAGTTGGAGAATTTGCCACAGCCAATAAACTTGTCGTACCGCCGTTGCTTGTTCCCATGCCTCAACAATAGTTGGATAAATATTTCCTGTCTTATCTATCGGCACATTTTCCAATAAGAAGATATCATCTGTATTTTCCTCATAACAAGCAAACCCATAAGCCTGGGGAAGATGCAACCGCTCTTGATATAACCGTAAATAAGAAATTACTTGCGTTGGCAATTCTTCAGGGACATCTGGTGGTAGTCCCGGTTGAGTATCCAGCCAAATCTGGGAACTAATTACCTCATATCTGTCTGCTACCTTTGTGCCTGGTGGGATTTGAGCAGACGATGAGCCAGTTGCCCAAAGATAACGGTGAACTAAAGGAGTTTGGCAACTAGCACAAACGCTATCTCCCATCGGATTAATGGGACTCTTGCAACGTGGATTTATACAAAAAATTATCAGTTGAGTAGAAATCATAAAACAGGAGTCAGAATTCAGGAGTCAGAATTCAGAATTTAGAATTTAGAATTTAGAATACTCTACCCAAAAAGGGATAGAGTTTGGGAATGGTAATATCTAATACTTATTTTGCCTACAAAGGGCAAGGTTTTAAACCAATATTCATCAAATAGTCTACAGAATTTATACTGAATACTAATTCTTGAGTTCTGAATTCTTCTTTATACATGAACTTCGGTTAACTTTAGCTGCCAATGACTTGAAGGCTAGAATAGACTGGATTTGTGTACCGCTAGCTACACCTTGTTACTGAAATTAATCAAAATTATTGGTATAAATACCAAGTTTTGCTTGCTGTAAATAACTTAGTCTGGCTGTATCTAATCGTAGAAATGCATTTACGTCAATGTAGACACTAGGATGGCGCTATGCCAAGTTTTACCTTAATCTGGCTTCTGGCAGGAGGAGTTCTGTGTTTGACAGAACTGTTTTTACCATCGGCGTTTGTCGCCTTCATGATGGGAATTAGCGCTTTGCTGGTGGCGCTGCTGTCTGTAGTAGGTTTGGGAAATGTATGGTTGCAAGTTTTAGTTTGGTTATTACTTTCCACATTACTAATTGTGCTTTCTCGTCGGTTTTTGCAACCACGACGACGCCAGTCGAAAATTCAGGATGCAGTTATAGCCGAAACCTTAACAGAAATCCCACCTGGAAAAACAGGGCGGGTGCTGTATGAGGGAAATTCCTGGCAAGCACGATGCGACGATGACAAATTTACCGTAGCACCCCATCAAAGAGTTTATGTGGTGAGGAGAGAAGGTACTACTTTGATTGTGATACCAGAAAATTTATTGAGTCATTAGTCATTGGTCATTAGTTATTGGTCATTGGTCATTAGTTTTTTCCCCTGCCCCACTTTATTTACTTTTGAGTTACATTTGATACTTAAAAAATCAGGAGGTTTACAATGGAACAGTTCTTTTTACTAGTCTTTTTAGCCCTTGGTGGTTCTGCTGTAGCGGGTTCTGTAAAAGTCATCAATCAGGGTAATGAAGCTTTGGTGGAAAGATTGGGTAGCTATAACAAAAAGCTGGAACCAGGAATGAATTTTTTAGTTCCTTTTTTGGATAAAATCGTTTACAGAGAAACAATTCGGGAAAAAGTCTTAGATATTCCTCCCCAAAAATGCATTACCCGCGACAACGTTGGTATTGAGGTAGATGCAGTGTTTTACTGGCGCATTGTGGATATGGAAAAAGCCTGGTACAAGGTAGAAAATCTCCAAGCGGCAATGGTGAACATGGTGCTGACTCAAATTCGCTCCGAGATGGGACAACTAGAGTTGGATCAAACCTTTACTGCTCGTTCTCAAATCAATGAACTTCTGTTAAGAGAATTGGATATTGCTACAGATCCTTGGGGTGTGAAAGTGACGCGGGTAGAACTGCGAGATATTGTTCCATCTCAGGCGGTGCGAGAATCGATGGAATTGCAAATGTCGGCAGAACGACGCAAACGGGCAGCAATTTTAAATTCTGAGGGTGAACGCGAAGCTGCTGTCAATAGTGCGAGAGGTAAAGCAGAGGCGCAAATATTGGATGCCGAAGCTCGGCAAAAATCGACAGTTCTGCAAGCGGAAGCTGAACAAAAGGCGATCGTTTTGAAAGCTCAAGCGGAACGTCAGCAGCAAGTTTTAAAAGCCCAAGCGATCGCAGAATCATCAGAAATTATTGCACAAAAGCTCCAGACGAATCCCAATGCCAATAAAGCAGTGGAAGTTCTATTTGCCTTGGGCTATCTAGATATGGGTGCAACAATTGGTAGAAGCGATAGCAGCAAGGTCTTATTTATAGATCCGCGTACTATCCCTGCTGCTTTTGAGGGTATGCGTTCTGTTATCTCAAATGGTCAAGTTGACTCTAACGAGTTGTTTTCTAAACAAATCCCAGGATTAGAACATAACCGCCCTAGTTAGAAGTAGAAGTGGAGAGTAGAGACAAGGGAACAAGTTTCTTCCTTGTCTCTTTCTAATAACTAATAACTAATGACAAATGACAAATGACTAATGACTAATGACTAATGACAAATGACCAATGATAATTAACCCAGAACAGGTCATCAACGCTATTATTGCGATCGCTAATCCTTTAATTAAGGAAAAAATTCAGCGCAATGAGACTGTAATTAAATTACTTCAGCAGTTTCACCTCAATCCAGAGCATCCACCAGCAGATTTTAGTGGGGTTTATGCATACACACTGGTAGAGTACGGTGTTGGGAAACCCAAGCCTTTTTTAGAACTTTTTCGCCAAGAAGCAATAAAACAGGCTTTCCGTAAAGCATTTGACCATAACAACCCCTCAATTTTGCTTTCTGAGGTTGATGCTTGGCTTAATGCATACTCGTTGGGTGATGACATTAGAAGTTTGGGAATTGACATTAGACGGGAAATTGCCGCGTTTTATATTGTTTTTGCGGAAGTTGCTAAACGCACACGCAACCCAGCAGATACACTAATGAGTCAACAAATTGGCTCTTTGCAAAAACGCATTGCAAATATCCAAGAAGTACTTGACAGATTGCCGACGCTGGAAGGTATTCGGACAGAAATAGCACGGTTGGCACAAAATTCCCCCGCACTGCTTGAGGCCAGAACATCTACCGAAAATCAATGTAGAGCCATAGCTTTAGCTCAACAAATGCGCGGCTGGTTTGAAACTTTGGGCTACCGCTTTGAAAAGTATGAAGTTTGGGGTGATTCATATTTTGAGTGGATTATTAATGTGCCAACCCGGCGTAACCGATATGACCGCATCTTAATCAGGGGAATTGAGGGGGAAGTTGGACTCAAAGATGTTGCTGTTTTGCGTTCTTCTGTGGAGCAGCAAAGAACTGATGAAGGTTGGTTAGTAACAGCAAGACGGATTGCACGAGCAGCACGGAATGAAGTAGAAAAGGAAGAAAATCGCCACTTAGGTTGTTATACTTTTGACGAACTCATTGACCAAGATGCTGATTTTAGCGATTATCTCGATTGGTTAGAAGCGGAAATCATTCGGCGACAAATAGATACAAAATACGTTCCTTTAGCTTGTACAAAAGAGGAAATTGACCCCGATACTAAACAGCGTATCGGCATCAGTCACTATAGCGATCGCGATGGTTGGATTGATGGTTACATTGATATGTGGTTGGACGATCCCGCTAAAGAGCATATTTCTATACTAGGAGAATTTGGTACGGGGAAAACTTGGTTTTCCTTCCATTATGCTTGGGTGGCATTGCAACGTTACCGAGATGCCCAAAAACGCGGTGTTGAGCGTCCTCGCTTGCCTTTGGTAATTACGCTACGAGATTTTGCCAAAGCAATAAATGTTGAGAACGTTTTAGCAGGGTTCTTTTTTACACAACATAATATTCGTTTAACTAGCGAAGTATTTGACCAGTTAAACGGTATGGGCAAATTGCTGCTAATTTTCGATGGTTTTGACGAAATGGCAGCAAAAGTTGACCGTCAGCAGATGATTAATAACTTTTGGGAACTGGCAAAAGTGGTGGTTCCTGGTGCCAAGGTTGTGCTGACTTGTCGCACTGAACATTTTCCCGAAGCCAAGGAAGGACGCGCTTTGCTCAATGCCGAGTTGCAAGCTTCTACTAAGCAGTTGACGGGGGAAACACCGCAGTTTGAAGTGCTGGAACTGGAGAAATTTAACGACGAGCAAATTCGGTTGGTGTTGTCGCATCAAACGGAAACTGCAACAGTTGAACAAGTAATGGGAAATCCGCAATTATTGGATTTAGCCCGTCGTCCGGTGATGACTGAGTTAATTTTGGAAGCTTTGCCAGATATTGAGGCGGGTAAACCAGTGGATATGTCGCGGGTTTACTTGTACGCGGTGCGGCGAAAAATGGAACGGGATATTAAGAGCGATCGTACCTTTACTTCTTTGGCAGAAAAGCTATACTTTTTGTGCGAACTATCTTGGGAAATGCTGTCTACAGACGAAATGAGCCTCAATTATCGGCTTTTCCCTGACAGAATTCGGCGATTATTTGGTTCGGTGGTGCAAGAAGAAAAGGATTTAGACCACTGGCATTACGACATGATGGGGCAAACAATGCTCATCCGCAATGCTGATGGTGACTACACACCAGCGCATCGATCGCTGTTAGAGTTTTTTGTAGCGTATAAATTTGCAGCCGAGTTGGGAGCATTATCTAGCGATTTTACTGAGTTAGCTCAAGTACAGTCAGATTTGGATAGCAGTGCAGCGCCTGTTGACTATATTTGGTCTGGTTATTTTTCGCGTCAATTGGATGCCACAGGCTACGCCTATGCACCACTAAAAGCATTTACAAGTGAGTCTTTTGAGAAGTTAAGGGAGACTTTTGGCAAAGCACCACTCACAAAAGCAGTCATGGATTTGCTTTTACCGATGATTGATATAGATGCTCAAGCTGGCATTATTAATCTGATTGAGGCAACACGGGGCAGAACTGAAGATGAAGCGGGTTATCTTGGCGGAAATGCGGCGACATTGTTGGTGAAGGTTGATAAGGCGGCTTTGGAGGGGAAAGATTTAACCAATGCAGTTATTAAAGGAGCAGATTTTTCCGAGGCGAGTTTACGCCACACTAATTTTATAGGAGCCAACCTAACCGAATCAGTTTTTCCAAAGGTCTTCGGTGCAGTTTTTTCAGTTGCATATAGTCCTGATGGTGAGCTATTTGCAGTAGCTGATGGCAATTGTGAAATTAGTATATGGCTCACTGGAAACGATCGGCAAATTTTGAAATGTAAAGGGCATAATAATTGGATACGCTCAGTAGTCTTTAGTCCTGATGCTCAAATTTTGGCAAGTGCTAGCTATGACCATACTGTAAGGCTGTGGAATGCTGCCACCGGAGTATGTATAAAAATTCTGGAAGAACATAGCAATAGGGTAAATTCAGTAGCATTTAGTCCAGACGGTAAAATCTTAGCAAGTGCAAGTCGAGATAGAACGATAAAGCTTTGGAATACTAGCAATGGAGAATGTCTGAAAACTTTAGAAAATATAAGCAGTATCAATTCAGTAATTTTCAGCCCTAATGGTAAAACTGTTGCAGCTGGAGGAAAAGATAAAACGGTAAAAATATGGGATATTGTTACTGGCAAATGTTTAAAAAACTTTGAAGGACATACCGATTCAATAAGGTCGGTTTTCTTTGATTTAGATTGTAAAACTCTTATAAGTGGTAGTAGAGATAAAACTATAAAAATGTGGAATATTGCCACTGGAGAATGCTTAAAAACCTTTGAAGGACATACGGACACAGTACGTTCAGTTGCTATTAATACTGAATATCAGATATTGGCAAGTAGCAGTAAAGATAAAACTGTGAGGCTATGGAATTTGAAAACAGGAGAATGCTTAAAGAATTTACAAGGTCATACTAGTTGGGTACGCTCAATAGCAATTAGTCCCGAGGGCACGAAGTTAATTAGCGGTAGTGATGATCAAACTGTCAGAAAATGGGACATCAATAGCGGAAAGTGTTTGAATATTTTGCAGGGTTCTACCAGTTGGGTACGTTCAGTTGCTATTAGTCCTAATGGTAAAAATTTGGCCAGTTGCAGTGAGGATACAACCGTAAAACTGTGGGATTTTTTTACAGGAAAATGCTTGAAAACTTTGCAGGGACATAGAAGTAGAGTCAATTCAGTTGCGATTAGCCCTGATGGTAGTATTTTAGCAAGTAGTAGTTATGACCGAACAATCAAGTTATGGGATATTAATACTGGAAAATGTTTGAAAACTCTATCTGGTCATACTGGAGGAGCAAATTCAGTAACTTTTGCTCCCGATGCTATGACCCTCATAAGCGGTAGTGGTGATCACAAAATCAATGTATGGGATATTAATACAGGAAATTGCATTAAAACTTTGCAAGGACATACTGACTGGGTATGGTTTGTAGTAATCAGTCCTGATAATAAAATCCTAGTCAGTAGTAGTTATGATAAAACGGTGAGATTATGGGATGTCCATACTGGAGAATGCTTAAAAATAATCCAAGGACATACTTTGATGGTAAGTGCATTGGCAATCAGTCCCGATAGTTGCATAATTGCAAGTGCAAGTGGTGATAAAACTGTAAAGCTTTGGAATATCCATAATGGCGAATGTCTAAAAACTTTGCATGGGCATCTAGATTGGGTAAATGCAGTAGCATTTAGTCCAGATGGTCAATTTTTAAGCAGTGCTGGTAATGATGCACAAATCATTATTTGGGATATCCATACTGGCGAATGTATTAGAACTTTGTCAGGACACAGTAGTTGGGTAAATACTGTTATTTTTAGCCCTGATGGTCAAACTATTGTCAGTGGTGGTAGAGATGAAACAATTAAAGTTTGGGATTTTCAGTCTGGTAAATGTCTAACAACACTAGACAATAGACTTTATGCAAATATGAACATTACAGGTGTTAAAGGTTTAACCTCAGCAGAAATCGCCACACTCAAAGCATTAGGCGCAGTGGAAGATGAGGAATAAATTTTAGGCGATATCTACAACGATCTACGCCTATACGCTTGTGTAGTAAATTTTTAAACCTCGTTAAAATATAGTTAATCTTAGATAGTTTCCAATGACAGCCCAAGAGTTAGAAACACAGTTACTATCGCTAACGCCAGCCCAAAAGGTTGAAGCAATTCGCATCTTAACCCAAGGTATTAATATCAACAATCATGGAATTACCAAAACCCCTGGTGTAATGGGTGCTGATGCTTGTATTGCCGGAACACGCATTCCTGTTTGGTTGTTGGTAAGTTATCGACGACAAGGTGCTAAAGATGCTGATATTCTAGATCAATATCCTCAACTTAGTGCAGCCGATTTAGTGACAGCATGGCTTTATGCTGAAGCATTCGCTGACGAAATTGATATGGCTATTGACGAACAAGAAAAAGCTGATGAAATTTTAGATGCTTATTAAAATATCCTGTTGATGTATGGCAAGGTTATTAGCAGATGAGCAGTTTCCGCGTAAATCGGTAGACTTATTACGTACTTTAGGACATGATGTTATCACCATACAAGAAGCAGGAAAAGCTGGAATTTCTGATGATATGGTGTTAGATTTTGCGATATTAGAAAATCGGGCTGTATTAACTATTAATCGTCGTGATTTTTTTAAATTACATAAGATTAAACCCGACCATACTGGGATAATTGCGTGCAAAGATGATTTAGACTGGAATCGATTAGCAACAAATATTGATGCGGTGATTTCTACAGAATCGACATTAATGGGAAAAGTTATTCGCGTCAATCGATTTCCTTCAACAAGACTATAAAGTTTTGATAAGTTGTAAATTATGACCTTATCTATTCAGCCAACCACAGTATTAAGTGTAGAAGAGTTTTTAAAACTACCAGAAACTAAGCCAGCAAGCGAGTATTTTAACGGTGATATCTACCAAAAACCTATGCCGCAAGGAAAACATAGTACCTTACAAAGCAGTTTAGTCACAGGTATTAATGAGATTGGTAAACCGAAAAAAAGTGCTTATGCCTTTCCTGAATTACGCTGTACATTTCAAGGTCGTTCAATAGTACCAGATATTGCTGTGTTTGAATGGCAAAGAATTCCAGTTGATGCAAAAGGCAGAATCACAAATAAATTTGAAATTCCCCCAGATTGGATAATCGAAATTCTTTCACCGGAACAATCACCTAACCGAGTTATCCGCAAAATTATATTTTCTATCCGAAATGGAGCAAAGCTAGGTTGGCTACTCGATGCTGATGATGAGTCAATTATGATTTTTGAACCCAATCAATTACCAGAATTAAAAGAAAAGCAAGATGTTTTACCCGTTTTGAGTGTTTTGGAAAATTGGCAATTAACAGTTGCAGATGTATTTAGTTGGTTGAGTTTTGTTTGAATAAAGCAACAGTAAGCACTAACTCAAACCTACTTCAGTTTCATTGAGTAGTAATTGTTCAACTGCATCGTTTAAAGTTTCTCTCCAATACAAATGAGCGATAACGCTTTAGGCTTAACCATTCCGCGTGCAGAAAACATAAGATTGGATGACTATTGACTAATCTCAGTAGCTTGGTTTACTTGGCATTGACTGCACAACCCAAAAAACTCTAGGGTGTGGTAAAAGACTTTAAACTTATGGCTGGATTCCAACTGGTCTTCTAGGTCATGAACGGGGCATTGATTAATTGGAATTGAGATACCGCATTGCAAACAAGTAAGGTGGTGTTTGTCTTGCTGCGCTAGGCTGTAGAGGGCTTCACCGTTAGCCAAATTCCGCACTTGTACTATGCCTTCGAGTTTTAAGGCTTCCAGCGAACGGTAAACTGTCGCTAAACCCATGCTCTGATTAGTGTTGCGTAGTTCTACGTAAATATCCTGGGCGGAAATGCCTTTTTTGATGGTTTTCAGTAGATTGAAAATACGCTCTTGACTGCGGGTGCGTATAGCTCTCATAGACAATTATTTAAATATGCCACTGTAGTTGAAGCTGTTAGATGGGCTAATTAATTAATTAACTTTAACCGCTTCGTAATCTTATTTTCACTCAGTTAGAGCATAAAGTTATAGTATAGCGATCGCAGCATTCAGCAAAAGCCCGTGCAAACCAAGTATCTAGCCAAAATTTTCGTGACCCTTCGTCCTTCAGTTTTAGACCCCGCTGGTGTGGCAGTACAATCCGGTCTTAAGCAACTGGGATACGATAACGTTGACCAGGTGCGGATTGGCAAGTACATTGAACTCACCATCACCTCAACTGATGAGAAGAAAGCGCGTAAAGACCTTGATACCATTTGTGACCAAATGCTATCAAATCCCGTAATTGAAAATTACCGCTTTGAATTAATTGAGGTCGAAACTCAAACTGGGGTATTTTAGGGACTAGGCATGGGGCATGGGGCATTGGGCATTGGTCAAAAATCAATAGTTCTTCTTCCCCTGCTCCCTTGCCCCCATTGACAAATGACCAATGACAAATGACAAATGACTAAATTCGGTGTTATTGTTTTTCCCGGTTCTAATTGCGATCGCGATGTTGCTTATGTAACTAGAGATTTGCTTTTACAACCAACTCGCATGGTTTGGCATCAAGAAACAGATATTGCTGATTTGGATGTTGTGATTATCCCTGGTGGCTTTAGTTACGGGGATTATTTGCGTTGTGGTGCGATCGCGCGTTTTTCGCCTGTGATGCAGCAGGTTATCGAACACGCCCAAAAGGGTAAGTTTGTCCTCGGTATTTGTAATGGTTTTCAGGTATTAACTGAAGCTGGACTTTTGCCAGGGGTATTAACCAGAAATCGGGATTTGCATTTTATCTGCGATCGCGTCCCGTTAAAAGTTGAGCGTACTAATCTTTCTTGGACTCAATCTTATACCACTGGTGAAGTTATCACTTTACCCATTGCCCACGGAGAGGGGCGATTCTACGCTGATGAAGCCACGCTTGCAGAAATTGAAGAGAACGGGCAAGTCTTGTTCCGCTATGAAGGGGAAAATCCCAACGGTTCACTGAACAACATTGCCGGGATTTGCGATCGCCGGGGCAATGTGTTGGGGATGATGCCGCACCCAGAAAGGGCGTCAGACCCAATGCTAGGGGGTAATGATGGCTTGAGGTTGTTTCAAGGCTTGCTAGAGAAGGTGGCGGCATTAGCGTAGAGCAAATACTGGGGAAATACAGCTATTTTCAGGTAAATAGACCACACGGTAGGGAACATTGCTCATTAGTATCAACTTAAGCTGGAAATAGCTTATCTGTTGGCTTCCATGCCCGCCCGGAAATAAATTTTTTTGGCTTTTAGCTTAAGTCTACTGAAGTAGACTGGAGATTTTTGGCGATATTTAGTCATCTTTAGATGACTTTAGCTATGAGACGGGAATTTCAATTCCCGGCGGACAAGCAGTTTCACGTTAAGTTGACACCAATGATTGCTGTGCCCCTACGACAAATGTGGTTCAAATACATGAAAACTGCTGTAAGTTAGGCGTTTTGCGATCGCTGTCTGAAAGATAGATTAAGATTCTTCTACAGACGGCGATTTATCATTGACACCACAATCAGCTTTAGCAAAAGATTCTAAACCTGTATTGAGAGATGATTCAGTAATTATCCAAGTTTCTTGTTTGTTCTGGGTATCGTTCTCAATTTTGGTGATCACCTTGAGTTTTGCTTTATCCCCTTCCAGTTCTCCTGTCAGAGTTTGATTATAAGAAGTGAAATATCCTTCTGCGGGATTTTCAATTGTGGCTTGAACGCTACCATTTACTTTACTAGCAGCACTGATTTTGATTTTTGCCCTTGCAGATAAAGTTTCTGTTTTTGCGGTATAGCAATATTCACCTGCGGCAAGCTTTTTAATTGTTTGTGTCGGAGATTGTTGAGAACTTGGGGTTGCTTTTTTAGATACATTTTGTAACTCGGTCGTTATTGCAATATTTGCTTGATTAACTGGATTCTTTTGAGAAGAACTATTACCAGAATCACCACAACTTAAAATCAACACATAACAAAAAAATAATGTAGTAGTGAAGATTGTTTTTTTCATTTTATTTTTTGTGTTCATAAAACAGTTTTATGTGTTGTTACTTACAAGTGACATCGTGAGATTTGCGGAGAATGCTCGGCGTTATCTGCATTTTTTGTGTATTATTCGTTCGGTAAAGTGCTTAGAAAATGTCTTAATTATAGTTAATATGTATAAATTAATGCTTGATTAAGCTTTAATTGCTAAATATTAATGCTTTGAGCATGAAATGAGTATTTAATAGAGTTTAGAAGCTGTAAGTAATTATTTTGTGTTATTTCAAGGTTTTCTCAATTTAAACAAACCATTTGACTGGACTTCCCACGACTGCGTAGCGCGGGTGCGAAAATTGTTGCGCCTCAAACGTGTAGGACATGCGGGAACCTTAGATCCAGCCGCTACAGGGGTATTACCAATTGCACTTGGTAAAGCCACAAGACTATTACAATATCTGCCAGAAAATAAAGCTTACAAGGCTACTATTCGTCTGGGTGTGCGTACCACAACCGATGATTTAGAAGGTGAAATCATTACTTCTCAACCTTGTGCTGGATTGAGTTTGGCAGAGGTGAAAACTGCACTGGCACAATTTGAGGGCAAGATTGAGCAAATACCACCAAGTTACAGTGCAATTCAAGTGGATGGAAAACGTCTTTACGACTTAGCACGCCAAGGGAAAATAGTGGAAGTCCCAGTGCGGACAGTGGAAATTTTTCAGATAGAAATTTTGGACTGGAGAGAAGGAGATTTCCCCGAATTGGATGTGGCGATCGCCTGTGGTTCTGGTACATATATTAGAGCGATCGCTCGTGACTTAGGTGCAATCTTAAAGACTGGTGGCACTCTTGCGGCTTTGATCCGCACCCAAAGCAGTGGTTTCGATTTAACAGATAGTCTCACTTTGAACGACTTAGAAACTAAACTGCAAGGTGGAACGTTTCAACCTCTTACTCCTGATACAGCCTTGCAACATTTGTTATCTGTTACTTTACCAGCAACATCGGGTCAAAAATGGTGTCAAGGTCAGCGAGTTTCTCTAAATTCTGATATTACTGGCATCGTGCGAGTTTATGAAGAAGAAACTCGCTTTTTAGGTATTGGACAATTACAAGATGAAGTGTTGATTCCTCAGATGGTTTTTGAACCAATTTCTTGAAGAAGTCAGAATTCAGAATTTAACTCTGAATTCTTTCTTGTTAAACCAAATAACTCGTATTGGGTACGATCGCAAAAAAGGCATACTCATACCAAGCAGTCCAGATGAAACTGCGAATCCATCGCTGACGTTTTTCGGGACTCAATTCATATTCAAACGCCCCACGAGATACATCAATAGAAGATAGATGAGAGTTACAACCGCAGCCGTGCTGATAAGTAAAACCGTATTTGGAAGCAATACTTTGCACCTTCATCTGGATAGCAAACACTTTACCTGCATGGAGTATGGCATCCCAAGCACGTTTGTGTTCGATATCGCGCTGATCAAATCGTAAGGCACGTTCTTCAAAAACATGATCGCGGTAAATTGGTGCTAAATGCACATGATAAAAGCTGGCAGGTAGTTCATAACCAAACTCATTAAACAAATCTATACCAATGCGAGCCACTTTTACTTCATTGCTATACTCTGTCCCTTTTGACTCCACATCATGGAGAATTTCTGCAAAGTTAGGATAGCTGTGTTTGAGAAAGTCTTGCCCAAAAAAGTCAAGGGTTTCCCATGCCAGTTGTGCAAATAGCTGGGAGAATGACGGTATCAAGTGAGCTAGTTGGGGGCGATCGCTAAATAGATCAACATCACCATGTTCTAGTTTATACAAAAACAACTGTGCCATCTCAACATAACTTTGGGGATGGGAAATTCCGACACTCGTGGTTCCTCTAGCAATGTCTTGCCACGTAGAAGGTAGTTGAGAAACATGAACCGCATTTTCTCCGGCAATGACTGCAACAGGAGGACATTCGAGAAGTTGCATCGACAATCTCCTTTAAGACTTTAATGTTTGACACTCTCAGTTCTAAAGACACGCTCGATTCTTGAATCTAAGATATAACTTGCTCAAGCAGGTTTGCACCAACTAAAGTAGCAGTAGCAAGTCCGCGAGCTACCGCTGCCCTATCCTGCCCTCTGCCTTTCTTGATAACAACTCTGGGCTATTTAGATAGACGAGTCATTTCAAACAATTGCTGGGCATTACTCCCTAAAAAAGCATCAAAAAGTACCTGTTTTCCAGGTTCCACTTCTACTAGGTAGCGCTGGGCAATTTCATAATAGGCATAAGTCCAAGGGATCTGAATTTCTGCACCACTATTATCATCTAATACTGTCACCATTTCCGTGACTGCTTGAGTTGCAGTTTGGCGTAAACCACAAGCAATATTTCCCTCTATCTCTGCTTTCATTGGTACACCCAGGTTAGCCAAAGCACTGGCGGTACTATCAATGTCTGGATATTCTGGAGTATTTTGTCCGTTGACGTAGCCTGTAAAGTGGTTGACAGCATATCCGTGCAGTAACACCCAAGCCCCATACTGAGTAGCCTGATTCACCTCTTCAACAACAGAACGCTGAGGAAGTAGCCAAGGGCGGGTGAAGACTTGTTGGAGTTGTTTGGCGATAGTTTCAATGTTCCTATCTTTTTTTAGAAGAGGAGTAAGGGGTGAGCTGAGTTCGTTTGGAATTGTAGATACTGTTTTAGAGATGAGTTGGGCAATATTCGTAGGTAATTCATCGACAATTAACTCACTGATAAACAGCTTGGGTAAGTTAAATTCTTCTTGCTGAGGATGACGATAATGACGGGCATAGAGATGAGTTTGAGCAAAATTATACTCTCCAGCCGCCACGTAACCTAAAGCTTCGGCAACTTGTGCAAGGTAGTCAATTCCCAAGTTGATTTTACCGTGTGGAGTATCCACCAACAGACGCAAAGACCGAAAGGCGATGTGGTCGTTGGCGACAGTCCCACCCGCAGCAGTAATCATTTGCTGGTAAGTACGGGCATGATTTACTCTGGTGCTATATTCTTGCCAAAGTAATTTCCATAAATGAAGGGTTATTTCGGGTTTCATAAGTATTAGGGATTTGGGAAGAGATCCATATTGCCCTAAAATTCTACACGGGGAGCGAAGCTAACTGAGTGCCCCCATGATTCTGTTATCAGAGGAGTTTTTTGTGGATTTATCTCGTATCCCTGCCCAACCAAAACCCGGTTTAATCAATGTTTTGATTGAAATTGCTGGCGGAAGTAAAAATAAATACGAATATGACAAGGAACTAGAAGCTTTTGCTTTAGACCGAGTACTTTATTCTTCGGTAAAGTATCCTTATGATTACGGCTTTGTACCCAATACTTTGGCTGATGATGGCGATCCCCTAGATGGTATGGTCATAATTGACGAGCCAACCTTTCCAGGTTGTGTTATTGCTGCACGACCGATTGGCTTTCTGGAGATGATTGACGGTGGCGATCGCGATGAGAAAATCCTTTGTGTTCCTGACAAAGATCCACGCTACACTCAGGTAAAATCCTTGAAAGACTTAGCGCCACACCGCTTAGATGAAATTGCTGAATTTTTCCGTAGTTATAAAAATTTGGAAAAAAAGGTGACTGAAATTCTTGGTTGGCAAGATGTGGACAAGGTTGCAGCTTTAGTAGAAAAATCCGTCAAAGCTTATAGAGGATAATAGAAGAGTTAGGAGTTAGGAGTTAGGAATAAAAATTCATAACTTATAACTCCTCACTTTCATAACTTTCGCTTGTTACGGATCGCAAAAACTGCCACCAACTCCAAATCAAAATGCAGCGTACTATCCTTTTGGCAAAAATTCATAACTGCACGCTCACAGGGGCGAATATCAACTATGTAGGTAGTATCAGCATTGATGAAATCCTTTTAGAAAAAGCTGGTATCTTACCCTATGAGCAAGTGCAAGTAGTGAATAATGCCAATGGTAAACGCTTTATTACTTATGCGATCCCCGCTCAAGCTCATTCAGGAATAATTGAA
>JBGTMK010000403.1:0-9205 GCA_041743605.1 Nostoc sp. | reverse complement strand
TAATCGCGTCAGCGTCCATACGGCGGGAGCGGCGGAGCGTTTCAATCCCTAATAGGGATTTTAGTTAATTGCAATGGCTTAGGTCTGGAAGCTTTGTATTATTTGGTTTTCAAGGTTCGGTTGCGCGAATGCAGAAATCATAACATGAGGAATTGTGATTTGGCTAGAGGCAAATGGCTGAAAACTAGTCCCCATAAAGTGCGCGGATGGTTTAGAAATGCTAAAGCTCTCAAGTTCTTGCATATAGGGCAATTCGGTCGTTTTTGTAGTTCCCCCTTCCCGAACACCTACCCATCCGCGCATTCAGCGAAAAACTAATCTGATGAGAAAGCTGCTTACTTATGATATATTACTCAATTTGGTTAGCTGATTTAAGGGCGATGCCTGGGTTAGGCTAGACTTACGCAATACCAGCAGCCTCATGAGCAACCTTACTTGGCAACGTCTTCAAAGTCTGTTATCGCACAAGCAAATTCCCTAAAAGCTGTTTTAATCAGAACCTCTTTCGTTCCTCTTTCCAGCGAAGAATTGCGGATGAGGTCTGTTAATTCTATGAACAAGAGAGAAAACATAAAACGATCTTGGCGGTCAACTTGTTTCAAGCAAGACGATATAAACTGATAAAGCTCTGTTTTTCTAGGTTTGGTTTGTTCATCCCATATTTGCAACCCAAGTCGAAAAGTTCTCAAGCGGATTTCGTTAGTGTTGTAGGACGCGTCTTTGTAGCGGACTGATACGCGTTGGGGTATTTCCATGAGGTTTAGCTATACATATTCAATGTAAAGTAATTATTCACTTATATTTTGGCTCAACCGGAAAAATCTAATATTTTGCACCAATACCAAGAACTGCCATCTGTAAATGACTTGTATGGAAAGACAGTAGCTGTTTGCGGACGCACTCGCTTCCGTTATGGATGGAAGAAACAAGTCAAATCCTCCTGCCTTCTGCCTTGTTTCTTAGGAGGGGGCACATCTGTCAAGTTAAGCTAAAACCCTTTGCTAAAATTGCTCTCAGTCTCCGAATAGAAACGAGTTGACACTAATGCACAGACAGACGTGCGCCCCTACTATTATCAATTTAGAGGATACCCCAGAAATGGAGTAAGCCTTGACCAGAAAAAGCTTCAATCAAAATCGCAGATAGAAAACCAATCATTGCAAGACGACCGTTCCAATTTTCACTCTGAGGAGTGAAGCCAAAGCGCACAGCATTAGGATCTTCTGAAACAATAGGCGCAGGATTCTTAAAACCTGACATGAGTAAAACTCCAAAGTTCAAGTGTTGTAGCAGTTAGTTATAACTGTCTGTAAAGTAATGTAACAGATGTTTAAAAAAATGCAACATTCATTTTATTTAAATTTAGAAGTGCGATCGCTAATCTTGTAGATTTAGTTAACGCCATAAAACATCAACTTGCAAAAGTCAATTGTCTAAAAATGAAAACGCAGATGGGTACTGATAAATTATTAGTGTTTATCTGTATCCATCTGTGATTATCTGGTTTCAATGCCTGGGAATTAAAGGATTAGGCTCGTTGTATTTCTGGACGACCATCTTCAACCACAAATGAAGCCCGTTTACTGATTGTGCCAAATGGGGTTGTGACATTTGACATAACCAAATAGTCTGTTTTCCAGGTTGTGGGAGTCAGCGTACAGCGCACATATCCCCGTTGAGCGTTGTAGAACTTAATGTGTGGGTTATCGGGTAAGTAAGCTTCAACAGTAGGGCTGCTGTCTGCTCCATCGCCACCAGAGCTAATTGAGGTAACAACGAATTCACTCCCAAGTGTGGCAGATTCTGGGTTATCAAAGTTAGCCTTCAGATTCATCGCCCAGTTAGAATGCACATCACCTGCCAAGGATACTGGATTAGAGGGCTGGCGCTGTCCGAGGAAAGCCATGAGGCGATCGCGCGAAGCCACATAACCATCCCATTTATCCATGCTGTAAGTTCCGCCTTCCCCTGGTGTTGTGTCTCTTTGAGCAATTGGTACTTGCTGCGCCAAAACATTCCACTTAGCTTTTGAGCTATTTAGACCATCGAATAACCAATCCTCCTGTGCTTTGCCGGTAATCGTTGCATTCGGATCTAAATTTTCTGGGCAACGTTCTTTAGTGCCATCACCACAGGGCTGATCAGTACGATATTGCCGGGTATCTAAAACATGGAAGGTGGCTAAGTTACCAAAGGAGAGCCGACGGTAAAGTTGCATATCAGGGCCAACAGGACGCGAGAAGGGGCGCAGTGGCATGTGTTCGTAGTAAGCCTGATAAGCAACAGCCCGCCGTTGGAGAAAAATTGCCCGATCCTGATCTGGTTCAGTATCAATTTCTGAAATATCGTTGGCGTAGTTGTTTTCTACTTCATGGTCATCCCAGGTAACAATCCAAGGAAGCGCTGCATGAGCTGCTTGTAGATTGGTATCGGTTTTATAGAGGGCGTGACGGTTGCGGTAATCTTCTAAGGTGAAAATTTCTGAACTATTGTGTTGTCTGGGGCTATTGTTTGAGATTCCCCCTTCATAGATGTAATCGCCCACATGCACTACTAAATTGAGGTCTTCCTTGGCCAAATATTTGTAGGCGGTAAAGTACCCCTGCTGATAGTTTTGACATGAGACAAGGGCAAAGTTAAATTGATTTAAGTAACTATTTGCTAAAGGCGCTGTCCGAGTGCGACCAATGGGGCTAGCATCTTGTCCGACAAGAAAGCGATACCAGTACCAAGTATCAGATTGCAGTCCTTCTACCACAACTCGCACTGAGTGAGCTAGTTCTGGGGTTGCCAGTACCGTACCTCTGGAGACAATGCGCCTCATATTAGAATCAGTTGCCACTTCCCAGCGAATTGGGACATTCAGAGGTGGCATTCCACCTCCGTTTAAGGGTTCAGGAGCGAGACGAGTCCAGATCACTACGCTGGTAGGATAGGGTTCACCCGACGCGACACCCAAAGTGAAAGGATAATTGGAAAATCTACTTCTGGCAATCGCTCTTTGCTGAGGAAATTGATTAGCGATCGCTAAACCAGATAATGCTCCTGCCCCGATTATTAAGTTGCGTCGTTTCACTCGACTATGCAGGAAGCGCTCAAAATTACGGTAATCTACCATTCTCTACTCCTGACTAACAGGTAAGTTAAAGCACAGCAACAGCTAACACAAAGAAGTCAGGATTAATTGTAGGCAAACTTTCTAATGAATTTCCCTACCAAAACCAGGTTTTAATTCCCGATTTTTTCCTAATATCAATGTGTTAGATGTTATGTTGCTATATAAAAGCCTACTAATAAGAGATTAATCCTTGGCAAAGGAAGCGTTAATATCAACTTAAACAAGGTTAGATTTTAACCTTTTTCATTGATGATGTTACTTTTTTCTTCATCATCCAGCCCACACTACAAGTAAAGAAAGCGCCAAATAAAGGTGTAGGTTCAGGTACTTGTCTATAGGAAACTCTACCTGATATTGGTTCAGCATCTGGAGAAGTTCTAGAGAAAATTGTAAAATCCTCACCAATGATTTCGTAACTGATAGAACTGGAAGGATTAGATTTATCATTGAACAGATAATCTAATGCATAATATGTTTGTCCTGTTAAGGATGTGGCGGAAAAGACAACAGGAAAATCTGGGTAATTGGTATCATCTAATTGTGTATAAACGGTAGAGTCACCGTCAAATTTGAAAGACAGTGATTTAATGCTAGCTTCGGGATAAAAATCATCACTGAAAGTTGAATCATCAAAGCTAAAAAAGCCATTTCCCTTAGTTACCGGGCTATCAACTGTGAAAGCGTAATTAATAATCGCAGCAGAGACAGATTTTACACTTACAGTAGCAAAACCTAAAGTAAAGGTAGCAGCAGCAAGTACTAATTGTGGAACAAGTTTCATCTCAGTTTTTCTCACTATAAACTTCTGGAAGTAATGCACGCTAGAAAGTATAGAAATAGTAAGTTGGAAACTTACTTGTTATTCAAATTGGTATTCATCACTGTTATAACCAGTGATGAAAATTACTAATTTTCTTGTCTCCAAGAAAAAGAAGCAAGTCTCCAAATAATTGGAACTGGTCTATATTAAAATCATGAGTTTAAGCAGACTTTAATCAGAGGTAAAATTGAAGAAGAATTCAGCAAGTCAGAATCAGCAATGGGCTAACGCCCCGCTACGCTAACGCAATGACGCTCTCTACGAACGCGGACTCGCTTTGCGCCTCGCTAACGCAATTACGTTTTGTGTTAGCGAGTCTGTGAGCGTCCGGGGATTTAGCTTAGGCTTCAATTGGCGCTGCCCTTCAAAGCCTAGAACTTAAACCCCCAAAGTTCGTTAACTGGACTTTGGACTAAAAGGCTAGAGAAAGAACATTTGACTTTTGACTTCCCCGAACGCGAACAGCGTCTCGCATAGAAGGGCTGACGCCTTTATTACAGCTATCCTCAAATTTCTCGAACAGCGATCGCTTTTCCTTTTCGCGAAAATCAAATAATTTAAGTATTAATTGCACCCCTGACCAAAATTACCGTACTTTCTACACCAGAGGCGATCGCTTCTGGAATATTACCTTGAATCGCTTGCTGCAACAATCCCTCGCGAGAAGCTCCTACAACGACAACATCGTAACCTTCGGTTTTCACTAGGTTAATCACACCTTCTGCTACTGAATTAGCTTGGACTGGGTGAGCAACTACTATACTGGACAATTTACGACGACGCATCAAATGGCGAATAGCCTGTTCTAAAACTGACATATCTGGCTTGAGTTCCGATGGCTTAAACACCTGTGTTAGGCGAATTTGGGGTTCATTTCCCAAGGTAATTAAAGCTGGGAGCAATTTAATCGCCAGCCGGGAATTGGGGCCTCCAGCTATTGGGACTAGCCAGCGGTTGAAGGAGTAGGGAGTGGGGAGTGGGGAGTGGGGAGTGGGGAGTGGGGAGTGGGAAGTTTTGCCTAATTTTACTAACACAACTTCGCAGGTAGCTTGGCGAATTACGGTGTCTACGACGGTGCCAAAAATCCGACCAGGGGTAGATGTGTTACCTTTCCATCCCATTAAAATCAGGTCGATGTGTTGTTCGTTGATTGTCTCTAAAATTGCCTGTGCTACGTCGTGGGTAACTCGAATCTGCGTGTGCAGGGGAATTTTCCATTTTTTTGCTAAGACTTCCGCCTGTCGTAGCAAGCGGCGACTTTTTGCCGTTTTTACCTGTGTTTCCGATGGAGAACTGTGGCGGGGTATGAGCATTACTTGCACGCAATCTATTTCATAATGGCGATCGCGGGCAATAGCTGCTGCCATCAGTAATAAAATACCCGCTGTTTCTGGATTAGCTACGGGTACTAATAATCTACCTCTGCCGATGCTGGGCGATCGCGTTTGGTAAACTATGTATGAAGGTTCTGGTCGCAATCCAGGAGTCCTGTTGTCACAATTGAGATGATCTGCTTCCGCCCGAATAATATCTGCACGGGTAATAATCCCAATCAGTTTTCGTCCATCCACCACTGGTAAGCGACTGATTTGATAGCGATCAAGTAAATACAGCACATTGCCCAAGGTGTGGATTGGTGTTACTGTCATTGGGACAGATGTCATAATTTCTTTTAAAACAATATCGGCTAAATTGCGATCGCGAAGTGTGTGGTTTGTACTTTCGCGTACTTTCAGCAAATCTGATTGCGTCACAATCCCCACTAACTTGCTATCTTCTACCACGGGGAAACCGCGATGATGGGAACGAGCAAAAGCTTGCATTGCTTCTTCCAAGCTCATCTCTGCATCCAGAGTTTCCACCCGTTCTTGCATCACATCTTTTGCCGTTAACTTGGTTAATGCTCCCTCTATCGGAACTTCTTTAGTGAGAGTGATCCCCTTTAATTCTAAAAGTTTTTCATAAAGTGAACCAGGCACTACCTTATCCGCAACCAGATAAGCTGCTACACAAACAATCATCAAAGGTAACACTAGATTGAAATCTGTAGTCATCTCAAACACAATCACAATTGCTGTGATTGGCACCTTAGAAACGGCACTAAAAAATCCACCCATACCCGCTAAGGCGTAAGTAGTAGGAGAACCCTCTCCGGTAATATATAACTCAAATACACCGATAATATGTCCCAAACAAGAACCCAAAATCAGACTAGGAGCGAATAATCCCCCCGGTGCGCCTGAACCAAATGCTATCAGTGTGAGGATGAACTGAGCAGCAAAAGCGATCGCTGCTACGGTAGGATGGGCACCTCCAGTAATTAAAGATTCTCTTAATCCTGTATTATCACGGAATGACGCCGGGAGCATTGCCACAACAACACCAGAGATAAATCCAGCTAAAGCCACCCGCAACGGTAAGCTGATATGTAATCTTCTATAAAATTTAATACTAAATATTAAGCCGCGATTAAACAATGCACCAAACAACCCGGCTAAAATACCCAACAGCAGAAAAAAGGGAATTTCGGGGATAGAGAATTGGCTAGAAGATTGCGTCAATTGCAGGTTAAGGTCAAGAGAGCCACCACCTAGAAGTCGGGATATCACCCCACCAATAAAGGAGGCGATAATGGCAGTTCCTAGAGTCAACCCTGATAAATCCTGGAGTAATTCTTCAACAATAAACAATACACCTGCGATCGGGGCATTGAAAGCAGCAGCCAAACCCGCACCGGCACCGGCAGCAATCATTTGCCGTCGATGATCTGGGGAAGTGGGAACCCAACGACTCATCCCTGCTGCCAAACCAGCCCCCACATGAACGGTGGGGCCTTGTCGTCCCAGAGTCATGCCCGAACCGATGGCAATGATCGCACTGAGTAACTTTACACCAGCCACCCGCCAAGATAACGTCATCGGTACATTAGCAAGAGTTGCTTTGACTTGCGGGATACCGCTACCAGCAGCCTCTGGTGCTAACCTTTCCACCAACCATCCAGCCAAAAATCCCAAGATCAGACCAATTGCTGGTAGTGCCAGCCATACCGGGAAAATCTGGGTACTATGAACTCGCCATGTCCCCAACCACCCCGATCCCACTTTTAGGAACACCGCAGATAGGGCTGCAACCAGACCGATTATACAAGCTTCGGCGATCGCTAAACCCTTTCTCGGCTGCCACCAGGTGCGAAAGCGCTGATTCATACCAATTTTGGATTTTAGATTTTGGATTTTGGATTGCTATTACCGGAATCTCAGAGGATGTAAAAGTCGTTGGAAAATGTAATTTGTTGCTACACAGAACTATCCTCAATTACGAATTACGAATTACGTTAGCGCAGCGTTAGCGACGCAGGAGCGTCATTACGAATTACGAATTAATTACTTCTCCCCGTGGTGGATAGCCCTTCTACTATCAGAGATGGAGTATAACAAGAACCATTCCAATCGGCATCATTGCCCAGTGTAACCAATTGCTTGAGGGCTGTGTAGACATTACCTGCAACCATCGTATCCTTAACACGCCCAATTACCTGACCATTTTGGACGCGGTAGCCTAAATCAACGTTGATCGAAAAATCTCCAGAAATACTGCCACCACCACCCAACATTTGATCCACAATCAACCCATCATCTAGTTGTTGAATTAATTCTGCTAGCGATGCCGAACCTGGCTGGATGAGAAAATTAAATAAACCAGGGGTGGGATAGCTACCTAAGCCAGGGCGAAAACCGTTTCCAGTGGTATCAATACCCAATTGCCGGCCGGTGGTGCGATCGCTATAAAAATGTTGTAATATCCCGTTTTGGATAAATACTAGAGATTGAGTCGGAGTGCCTTCATCATCAAAAGGGCAACTGTAAGGGCCAGCCTCTGGATCTTGGTAGAGGGTAAGACTGGGTGAAACTACTGCTTTACCTAAACGTTCTGCCCAAGGAGAAGCTACTTCTAAGACTCGCTTGCCATTCAAGGCTGCTTGTACAGTACCCCAAAGCATATCGGCGGCTTTAGAAGTGAACAAAATCGGGACACGGCCAGTAGGAGGTGAGACATTTTCTCTGGCCCAAATTAACCGTTGTAAAATTTGGTTAGCTAATCTCTCCGGGTGGAGTTCTCCCCGCTGAGTTTGACCATCAGAAACACTTAAAAAATCATCGCCGCGTACCCATTCTGCTGATATGTAGCAGCTGAGGGTAGTATCTGTATAGTGACAATCTAAACCTTTAGTGTTGACTAGTCTAGTGGTTTCAACATCACATTCCCAGTCACCATTGCATACAACATCGGGATAGGCATCACGGATGAGTGCGATCGCTTCCTTGCCCCAATCTACCAAAACCTCTATGGGCACACTTTCCCCTAAATCTGGGTAGGAAGGCTGAAAGTTAGAGGCTAATTCCACTGGTTCTGGTTGATTCAGTTGACTTAGTGCTAGAGCTTTTTCCACCATTACTTCGGCCGTGACAGAACCGTAAGCCACCGTGAGTCCTGGTTGCCCATTTCGCCAAAGCCTTAGTGCTGTGCCTTCCGATTGACTGGTTTCTAGCTGTTTGAGTCGGTTTGCCTCAAAAAACACTGGACGAGAAAGCGATCGCGACTGATACACCTCAGCTGCTTCTGCTCCAGATTTTATAGCTAGTTCCAGCAGCTGTTCTGCTAGTGTATCTTGTGACAAATTTTCAGAACCCATGACCCTTAGTGAATTGTGGATTTTGAACCGTATATCAACGCTTTCTCTTGAAAAGTGCGATCGTCAAAAGCCGACGATCAGACTTTCTACTGATGAACGCAGATAACTATCCAAAAATCATCAGCGTATTTCGATAGTTACGATTTGAAACCGCAGATCAACACTGATGGACGCAGTTAATTATCCCAAATCATTGCCATGTCTCAACGGATCTGGTCATTTGTCATTTGTGATTGGGCATGGTTATTCTCCTTGTCCCCATTCCCCATTCCCCATTTTCAAAGATTAACCTCTTGCAATAGCCAAAAACCAGCAAAAGATTGTGCTTTGGGATCAGACTGCACGCCAATAAAATGCACTCCGTTAGCTTTTTGCTTGGCTTCTTCAAAACCTTTAGCTTCTGCTAAGATTTGAGGTTTTTTAATATTTGCTACAACCCAGCTTTCAGTAACACCAGTTTCTTAAACCAATCTCGCCTCTTCGATAGTGACAAATCTTAAGAAAGCCAACTCCAAACCAGACATCCAGCCAGCCAAGGGCAACGCTCTCGGTGAGAAAATCAAAACCCCAGGAA
>JBGTMK010000402.1:0-4478 GCA_041743605.1 Nostoc sp. | reverse complement strand
AATTTGGACGTTTTTGACTCATGCTATTTTTGTGTCAGGGCAAAATCTCTCTTGTGTCATTGTGAGCTTTGCGAAGCAATCGCAAAGTCTCTGGGATTGCTTCGCAAAGCTCGCAATGACTACACATAATTTGCATGATTTCTTAACTCCTAAAAAGCCACAGAGTCAACACCCTAGTGCAGCTTGGCGTAAATCAGCGACCCATTTTAAATGTCTGAAACCTTTGCAAACAATTAATTACGAATTACGTTAGCGCAGCGTTAGCGAGTATTCGAGCGTCATTACGAATTACGAATTCCGCCTTACAGCTAATCTATTCTTATTTAGAACATGAATAGATTTATCAATGCAATTACAACAAACACCAGTCTTGGAAGAAACTTTTTGGCAAGCAGTTCTCAATCGAGATCCCACTTTTGAAGGTAAGCTTTTCTATGGTGTTCGCTCTACAGGCATTTATTGCCGACCTATTTGCCCTAGTCGCAGACCAAATCGCAATCAAGTTTGTTTTTTCCAGTCAGCACAAGAGGCTGAAATTGCAGGTTTTCGACCTTGTAAGCGGTGTCAGCCACAATCTGAAACACTTCCAAATACAGCCAAAATCTTAGCAGTATGTCGATATATTGAAGCACAATTTGATCGCATCCCAACTCTCTCAGAATTATCCTCTCAGGTGGAAATGAGTCCCAGTTATCTGCAAAGAATATTTAAGCAAATAATTGGCGTATCTCCTTTTCAATATGCAGATGCGCTGCGTAGCCAACGATTAAAACAGCGTCTCCAGTCAGGGGAAGAAATTGCTGATGCAGTTTACGATACGGGGTATGGTTCAATTAGCCAATTGTATGAAAAAGCGCCTAAGCACCTGGGAATGACACCAAAGATTTACCAACAAGCTGGAAAGACAATCAGCATTGTCTATGCGATCGCTCCATCTCCACTAGGATATTTGCTGGTGGCAACAACAGAGAAGGGTATTTGCGCCGTTAAACTAGGTGATGAAGCAGACAAGCTTGAAGACGTTTTGAATCAAGAATTTCACCAAGCGCACATCATGCGTGATGACTACACACACAAAGAATGGATACAAGCAATCCTTGACTTGATTGCGGGAGATAAAACACATCTCGATTTACCGCTTGATGTCCGTGGGACAGCATTTCAGAAACAGGTTTGGCAAGCATTACAAAAAATTCCTTATGGCGAAACGCGCACATATACCGATATTGCCTGTGATATTGCCAAACCCCAAGCAGTCCGCGCGGTGGGAAATGCTTGTGGAGCTAATCCAACAGCGCTGATTGTACCCTGTCACCGTGTGCTGCGGAGTGATGGCAGTCTTGGCGGTTATCACTGGGGAATTGAGCGCAAACAAAAACTGCTTACACAAGAATCGAAATTTCTCAAAGATGACTCCAACACCTGAACTAGAATCGTTAACTGAAGAAAGTCTAAGCCGTGGTTTAATGGTGCTTGCCAATCTTGACAGCGATTTAGCTCGGATTTTAGAGACACTGGGGCCTCCACCAATCTGGTCAAGAGAACCAGGTTTTGCAACGCTTCTGTGCATAATTCTGGAACAACAAGTTTCCTTAGCAGCTGCAAAAGCTGTATTTAACCGATTATGTGGCGTGGTTGTAACTCTAACGCCAGAAAACTTTCTAATATTGGATGATTCTCAATTAAAAGGGATTGGATTCAGTAGGCAAAAGATTCTATACTGTCGTGGGTTGGCGAATGCGATTGCAAGTGGTCAGCTTGATCTAACCAAGCTGGAAAGAATGGACGAAACTACTATCAGAACAGAGTTAAAGCGTCTCAAAGGTATCGGAGACTGGACAGTTGATATTTATTTGCTCATGGCGCTGCAACGTCCTGATGTCTTTCCTAAAGGCGATTTAGCGATCGCGATCGCTTTACAGAAACTCAAAAACTTGGCGACACGCCCAACACCAGCACAACTCGAAGCAATGACACAGCACTGGCGACCCTGGCGAGCGGTAGCTGCAAGACTTCTATGGCACTACTACCTAAGTAATGGGAATACTAAATCTCCCTAAACTTGTACTTAATGATTGCTCCTTTGTACTTGGCAGTTTGTTGAATAAATATAAATTAAATGGTAGAAAATAAATTAAGCCTAACAGAACAAAAACCTGATAAAGCTTCAAACATCCTGCCGATAATCACAGTAATAATTGCATTATTAGCTTTATCATCAACAGCAATATTTATTAAAATTGCTGTTAACGAAATGAGCGCTGTTGCTACATTATTTAATCGCTTATGGATAGCAACTATTATCTTTGGATTATGGAGTGGAATTAACCAAGCCCGGACTCACATTAAAGACGATGAACCTGTATTATCACAGCAGCGTTATCCAATCAAAGAGATCGCTTTCTTAATAGCAGTGGGTCTAGTACATGTAATCGGTAGATTATCTTGGACTTGGTCGTTAACTCAGACTGGTGCTGCTAATGCTAACGCGTTAGGTAGTCTCAATCCGCTATTTACTACATTAGGAGGATGGCTATTTTTTAATCAAGTTTTTGGACGCAAATTTATTCTCGGTCTGATATTAGCAATAGTGGGTGCGATCGCAGTCGGATTTGAAGATTTATTACGCTCTAATAATAATTTTACAGGTGATGCTGTTGCTCTCATGTCATCGGTTTTTTATGCGGCAAACTTTTTACTTATCGAGCAAATTCGCAATAAATTTTCAATTATTACCATCCTCCTTTGGCGCTGTGTGATTGCAACTTCATTGATGATCCCAGTAGCCCTAATCTTTGATAAAGAAGTTTTCCCAGTTACTTTATCGGGGTGGTTAGTAGTATTTGCCCTAGCTGCTATTTGCGAAGCCTTGGGGCATGGGCTAATTGTATACAGCTTGAAAACTTTTTCTTCAGGATTCATCTCTTTGCTGTTGTTACTCAATCCAGTGATTGTTGCTATTCTTGCTTGGATACTTTTCTCGGAAAACTTGAGTATTTTTAACTTGTTAGGGTTGGGTCTAATTTTAGGGGGTATATATCTAGCAATTTCTAATAAAGAATCTATCCGATCTAGCGTTAATCCCCCTATTCAATCTCCAGCAGAAAGTGAATCTTAACAAGTTCGTAGTAAGCACTTTAGTGCTTAAGAAATAAGGACTAAAGTCCTTACTACAAACTCTCAAAAATAGCGGTTACAGTTTACCTATAAATACCTTCTGGGCCGGGCCTGTCATGTAAACCCGTTGGTCTAATTCTGACCATTCAATTTGTAAGGGGCCACCCGGTAATTCTATAGTCGCGGTGCCATCGCATTTCCCAGTTAACACTCCAGCCACTAAAGAAGCGCAAGCACCAGTCCCACAAGCCAATGTAATCCCAGCACCCCGTTCCCACACCCGCATTTTCAAATAGTCACGGCGTACCACTTGAATAAATTCGGTATTTATGCGTTGGGGAAAAGCTGGATGATGCTCAAATTTTGGGCCGATGCTTTCTAGTTCAATTGCTGCGACATCTTCCACAAAGGTAATGCAGTGAGGATTTCCCATACTTACACAGGTGACATCCCAAATTTTTCCTACTACCTCCAACGGCAGAGAAATTACTTTTTCTTGAGCGGGTGCAAGATTAGTCGGAATTTCCCTAGCGAGTAACCTGGGTAAACCCATGTCTACTTTAACTTGACCATCAGATAAGAGTTGGGGAGTCATTACACCACCCAAAGTATGAATCCGATATGAATCTTTATTCCGGGATTCCCCTTCTAAATCTGCCAAAAAGCCAGCTAAACAGCGAATACCATTGCCACACATTTCCGGTTCTGAACCATCGGAATTAAAAATCCGCATGGTGTAGTCAGTACCGTTTTCTCCAGGCAGGGCAAAAATTACACCATCAGCACCGATACCAGAATGGCGATCGCACAACTCGATCGCTTGCTCTGGAGTCACTACAGGCACAGATGACGAGCGATTGTCAATCAAAATAAAGTCGTTGCCTAGACCATGATACTTAGTAAAGTCGATTGCCATTTCTTCAAGGATGAATTATCAAGGATTAGTTACTCTTTATTTTGCCTTGTAGGTTCATCTTTACTAAAAATGCTTACCCAATTTGACACCACTTTGCCTAGTATTATACAAGTCCAAAACCTGATTAAACAAACAACGCCAGTGGAACTAAAGCTGTTGACTCAGGATGTACTCACAGGAAAGATTTTATGGCAAGACCCACAGTGCATCTGTATTGCTGATGAGAACAGTCAGCAAACCACTGTTTGGAAGCAAGCGATCGCATACATCAAGCCGAAAATAACTTAGGAGATGAAATTACTCTTTGGCTTAACTTGTGCCAGCCAGCAACATTAGAGCCTATTCATAAAGTAAATATTAAGTAGTATGTGTAGCTGCGAGAGTACGGCACGTTACGAACTCCGTCCTAACGCACCCTACATATACTTAGATTGTTTCAGAATCA